>NZ_JBHWCL010000021.1:0-89085 GCF_042735125.1 Kitasatospora sp. NPDC059599
GCTCCCGACAGCCCCGACGGGGCCCGCGCGCTCCGACGCGGATCGGGCCCGGCCCGGCCCGGCCGTCGGGCAGACGTCGCCGGTGGCCGGGACGTTGTTCCCGTCAGGGCGAGGACTCGGGGCGCACGGCGGCCGGGCCGGCGCCACCGGCCCGGCGGGGTCCGGTCGAGGACGACGACGCTGACCGGTGTCCGGCTGTTCACCTTGTCCGTCCTCCCGTCAGCCGCCTCCCGCCAGCCGCCGCCCGTCACCGCGACCCCGCGGCACGGGACTCCGCGACCGTGCCGGTCACCGGCGTCGCGGTGACGGGTTCGAGCTCGGCGACCGACTCGTCGGGAGAAGCAGGTGACCCGGAAGATCGGTTCGAGGAGTTCGGACATCAGCGGGCGGCGCGCGTCACCGCCCGCATCGTGCGCCTCGGTGGCACGACGTCACGTGACCCGGTTCACAGGGAACTCCGGGAGGCGAGCGGACAGGGGTGGACATGGAACTGTCACAACGCGCGCGATTGCGCGCCGGGGACCAGGACGCGCTCGGCGAACTCTTCGACGAGCACGCCCCGGCCGTGTACGGCTACGCGCTGCGCACCCTGGGGGACTGGGCGGCCGCCGAGGACGTGGTGTCGCTGACCTTCCTGGAGGCCTGGCGGCTGCGCGGGAAGCTCCACGAAGGTGACGACGACCTGCGGCCCTGGGTGTTCGGGATCGCCACCAACGTGCTGCGCAACACCGCGCGGGCGGCCCGGCGGCACCGGGCGGCGATCTCGCGCCTCGCCGAGCGGGAGCCCGTCCCGGACTTCGCCGACGAGCTGGTCTCCCGGATCGACGACGGCGACCGACTCGCCGCGGTGCGCCGCGCCCTGCCCGGCCTGCGCCGGTCCGAGCGCGAGGTGTTCCGGCTGTGCGTGTGGGTGGGGCTCGACTACGCGTCGGCCGCGCAGGCCCTCGGGGTGCCGGTCGGCACCGTCCGCTCCCGCCTCTCCCGGGCCCGGGCCCGGCTGCGCTCGCTCGCGGAGGACGAACTGACGGAGGGCCGGGAACCGGCTCCCGCCGTCGGACAGGTACGGGGTGGCGGCTTCGGTGCCGCCCGGTCGATGCAGGAGGACATCCGATGAACAACCCGCACGAGACGCTCTCCGCCGACCGCCGACGTCTTCTGAGGGAGCACCTGATGCGTGAGATCGCCATGGACGCGAAGGCACCGAGGCCGCGGAGGAGGCTGGTCTGGCTGGTCGCCGCCCCGCTGGCGGTCGGCGCGCTGGCGGCCGTCACCCTGGTCGTCCCCGGCGGGCACCACGGTGCCACCGCACCGGCGGCCCCGGCGTCCTCGGCGGCGACGCCGACGCCGGCGACGGGCACACCCCTGCCGGAGCCGACCGATCCCGCCGGGCTGCTCAGCCGGGCTGCGAAGGCCGTCGCGAGCCGTCCGGCCCCCGCGGCCGGGAACGCGCAGTTCGTGTACTCGCGGGAGATCCAGGACGGCGCCCGCCAGCCCGTGCACGAGCGCTCGTCGTGGCTCTCGGTCGACGGCAGGTCGGAGGGCCTGATCGTGGACCCGACCATGGGCGACGGACGCACCACCTGGCACGCCGCCCTGTCGGACCGGCCCGGGGCCCACCGGTCGGCCGGCTTCGACGTCCCGACCTACGAGTTCGTCTCCCGGCTGCCCACGGACCCGCAGCAGCTCCTGCAGCAGCTGCTCGCCGCCGACCGCTCCAACGCGGTGGCGGGAATGCAGATGACGCCGAAGCTGCGCAACCAGATCGCCTTCGGGGACATCCAGATGATCTTCCAGAACGTCTCGGCGCCACCGGCCGTCGCGGGCGCGCTCATGCAGGCGGCCGCGAAGATCCCCGGCACCTCCGTGGTCGCGGACGAGGCCGACGCGAACGGCCGACACGGCGTCGCGGTGGTCGGCACCAACGGCACCATGCGGGTGTCCCTGATCTTCGACAAGGACACCGGCGCGTTCCTCGGCCTGCGCGAGGTGCTGCTCGCCGACCTCCCGCCCGCCGGCCCGGACGGCCTCCCGCCCACCGGCACCCCGTCCCCGGGCGCCGGCAACGGCAAGGGGTACGACTACGCCACGGCCGTCCTCGCCTCGGGCATCGTCGACCACGCGGGCGACAGCCCCAAGGGCTGAACCCCGCACGCACGCACGGTCGGTACGTTCGACGCGGGAAGACGCCGTGGTGACCCGGATCGGGCGCCACGGCGTTCCGCCACAGCGACTTTATGTGGGTTGCGCCGTTCGCGCGCCTTCCGCTAGCGTCGGCGACGTCTGCCATCGACACGGAAGGAGTGGCGAGAAGCCGAACGATCTGCGAAGGACCGCGATCGACACGTCCGTTGAGGACTGATCGACGGTCGAGAGGGCCGATGAAGGCCGGAGTCGGGCACAGGATCCGACCACCCCATCTCCGCTGCCGTAGCAAGCAGCGTTCTTCAGCGAGTTCGTTACGCGTGCTCCCACTTCGGGCGATGCGCCGCACCGCGGCGCCGCTCCTCGATGACAAGGCTTCCCCATGTCCTCCCGCTCCTCCGAGCCTGCCGTCGGCGCATCCGCCGCACCCGCCTCCCCGGCCAGGACCAACGTGGTCGTGCTGACCCTGATGGTCGCGGTCTTCCTCTCCCTGCTCGACACCCAGATCGTCGCCACGGTGCTGCCCCGCGTGGTCGGCGACCTCGGCGGACTCGACCGGTTCGCCTGGGTCACCACCGGTTACCTCATCGGTGGCAGCGCCGCCGTGCCCGTGTCCGGCAAGCTCGGCGATCTCTTCGGACGCAAGCGCGTCCTCATGGCATCGATGGCCGTGTTCCTGCTCGGATCCGCCCTGTGCGGACTGGCACAGACGATGGGTCAGCTCGTCGCCTTCCGCGTCCTCCAGGGCATCGGCAGCGGCGGCCTGTTCATCTGCGTGCTCGCGGTCATCGGCGAGATGTTCCCGCCGCGTGAAGGCGCCCGGTACTACGGCTGGTTCTCCGTCACCTTCGGAGCCGCTTCGCTGACCGGCCCCTCCCTCGGCGGCATCCTCACCGAACTCGCCGACTGGCGTTGGGTGTTCTTCGTCAACCTGCCCGTCGGCGCGATCGTCCTGCTGGTCCTCTCCTCGGCTCTGGACCTGCCCGCCCGCCGCCGGCAGGCACACCTCGACTACGGCGGAGTGATCCTCCTCGTCCTGGCGATCGTCGGCCTCAACCTCTTCACCGGCCGGGCCGGCGTCGACCGTGCCTGGACCTCCCCGGTCACCGTCGGCCTCGGCGCCGGAACGGTCATCGCCACGGCGCTCTTCATCCTGTCGCAGCGCCGCGCCACCGACCCGGTGATTCCACTGCGGCTGTTCGCCGACCGGACCTTCGCCACCGTCGTCGTCATCGGCTTCGTCTCCGGCTTCGTCGGCCTCGGACTGATCAACTACCTGGTGCTGTGGCTGCAGACGGTCCTCACCCTCGACGTCCGGGAATCCGGCTTCGCCCTCACCGCGATGATGCTCGCCGTGGTCCTGGCCTCCTACGTCAGCACCAGGGTCATCGGCCGCACCGGCTCGTACCGCTGGTTCCCGGTGCTCAGCATGGCCGTCTTCGCCGTCACCGCGGTGCTGTTCTCGACGGCCGGGCCTTCGACCCCTCCGCTGCTCGCCGTCGTCTACCTGCTGCTGTTCGGTGCCGCCGGCGGCCTCAACTCGCAGGCCCTCACCCTCGCCGCCCGCAACACCGCCGGCGTGCGGGACATCGGTGCCGTCCAGGGCACCGCGACCCTCGTGCGCCAGCTCGGCACCGCGCTCGGTGTCTCGTTCTTCGCGGCCGTCACGACCGGCCGGCTCGGCAGCGGACTCGACCGCCTCGACAGGTCCGGTGTGCACATCGACCGGGACGACTCCCTGTCGCCCCGGTTCGTCGGCACGCTGCCCGCCCCGCTGCGGCTCGAACTCGCGGGCGTCTACGCGGACTCGCTGCGGGTCGTCTTCCACGCGGTCGTCCCGATCGCCCTGATCGGACTCGTGGCCTCGCTGTTCCTCAAGGACATCAGGCTCGCCGGCCGACCCGCGCCGACCGAGCCGACGGCGCCGACCGAGCCGACGGCGCCGGAAGGGTCCCGGTCCGCCGACTCCGGCGCGCCCGCCCGCAGCACCTCCTGACGCACCGCCCGGCGCACTTCCTGACGCACCCGCCCGGTGCACTTCCTGACACGCCACTCGACGAGTGGCCTCCCCGCCCGGTGCCCACCGTGCGGCACACCCCTGACAAGGAGCACACGCATGATCCTCATCACTGGCGCCACCGGCAACGTCGGCAGCGCACTCACCGCCCGGCTCGCCGCCGACGGCGTGCCGGTGCGGGCCATGACCCGGTCGCCCGGGAAGGCGACCTTCCCCACCGGCGTCGAGGTCGTCGCCGGGGACTTCGACAAGCCGGAGACCCTGCCTGCGGCGCTCGCGGGCGTCGACCGGGTCTTCGTCGTCCCGCCGGGTTACGGCCCCGAAGGCCCGGTCCAGGAGGCCGCCCTCGTCGCCGCCTCCCGCGAGGCCGGAGTTCGGCACCTGGTCAAGCTCTCCACCAGCGGCGTCGGCTTCGGCGCCACCGACCCGCTCACCTCCGGCCACCGTGCCGGCGAGCAGGTCATCCGGGAGTCCGGCCTCGGCTGGACGGTCCTGCGCCCCGGCACCTTCATGGTCTACCTCCACGGCTACGCCGACACCATCGCCAAGGAGCGGACCATGTACGTGACCGAGGGCGACCCGGTCTCCGCCATGATCCACCCGCGCGACATCGGCGCGGTCGCGGCCGAGGTGCTCACCGGCTCCGGCCACGAGGGCCGGGCCTACACCCTGACCGGCGGTGAGGCGCTCAGCCCGCAGCGGCAGGGCGAGATCATCGGCCAGGTACTCGGCCAGGAGGTCGCCGTCGTCGAGCGCACCGCCGCCGAGACCCAGGCGGAGTTCGACCGCCTCGGCTGGGGCGGCCCGCGCCTCGCGGCCCTGCTCGAACTCAAGCGGCAGTCCGCTGCCTGGGACTGGCACGTCTCCGACTCCGTCGAGCGGATCACCGGCACGGCGCCGTTGCCCCTGCGCACCTGGGTCGACGAGAACATCCACATCTTCGGCTGAGCCGATCCGCACACGGCACGGGGCTGGTGCGGGCGGGGCGGCCCGGGCCCGCCCCCCCCGCCCCCGCGGGGGGGGGCGAGGTGCCCCCGGGGGGTGAGCAGGGGGGGCGGGGGGGCGGCCGCGCGGGCCCCCCCCCCCCCCCCCAGCCCGGCACCGAGGGAGGGCGACGTGTTCCCCCGGGCGGATCAGAGGGAGCGGAGGTGGGACTCGGCGGAGTCGAGGGTGTAGAAGCGTCTGATCCGGTCCGAGGAGCCCGGGATGCGGACGTACCGGTGGTGGTCGAGGTCCCAGAGGGCCCAGCATTCCAGCATGTAGAAGTGCGGGCTCCTGGCGTCGATCAGGCGGATCTCGTACCGCTTGGGCGGGTGGGTCGGTTCGGCGCTCACCGGCGGGTCACCTGGACGAACCCGCCGGCCTTCTCGACGTGCCGGGCGAAGGCGTCGAACTCGCCGTCGAGGGGCGAGACGGTCGCCTTGGACGCGATCAGGATCGCACCGGCGGTCCTGTCCGTGATCGTCTGCAGGGCGGCCAGGAGCAGCGGGCGCTGCTCGGGGCACTTGTCCGTCTCGTCGTCCACGACGGTCAGGGAGACCTCCCACCCGAAGGCGAGCGCGTAGTCCTCACAACTCCGCATCTCCACCTCGGGGAAGGCGACACTCTTCTTGGCGAGATAGATCACCACCGGGAAACGCTCGATGGCCCTGGGGGAGCCCACAACTCGGGGCTGGCGCAGCATCAACGCCCACTCCTCTCCGTAGTGAAACGACTACCGGGAGCGCCAACTGTCCTCTAGGCTTGGGATCCCTTCAACCTGTCAGACGTGCTCGGAGAACGCCCATGAACAAGGTTGAGCTGGACCCCGATTCCTCGCCCAGCGCAGAGTTCGGCGCCTTTCTGCGCAGTTCACGAGAGGCGCGAGGGTGGCGGCAGGACGATCTTGCAAGCATCATCGGCTACTCTGCCACGCACGTCTCTGCCGTTGAAACTGGCCGACGATCTCCAACTTCGCGTCTTGTGCGAGAGCTTGACAAGGCGTTTGGATGGGAGCGGGTCTTCACTCGCAAAGCCCTCGACGTCAAGGAGACGGCACTCCTCGCAGGCTTTCCGGAGTACGTTGTGCAGGAGTCGAAGGCTGCGGAGCTGAGGTTGTTTGATCTCGGCATCGTTCCCGGATTGCTTCAGACCACCGACTACGCGCGGGCCATTGCGGCGGGGGCGGTGCTCCGAAACAGCATTACGCAGGACCAGGCCGATGAACGGGTGGCATACCTTTCGCGAAGGCAGGCAGCCCTGCGTCGTGACCCCTCGCCAATGGTTCACGCTGTCCTGGACGAGAGTTGCATCCGACGCCCGGTCGGCGGATCAGCCGTCATGGCTGCCCAGTTGGATGAGCTCGTCGCCTTTGCCAAACTGCCCCACACCGTCCTCCAAGTGGCTCCGTATGCCATGGGCGAGCGGCGAGCATTCGACCTTCCGGTGAACATCATCACCCTTCCTGATCGCTCGCTGATGTCCTACGCCGAATCGGCACAGCAGGGGCATCTGGAGCGGGACAGCGGTGCGGTGCCGCCGCTCCTTGCGTCCTACTATCAGCTACAGGCCCTTGCGCTCTCGCAGGCGGACTCTGTGGCCATGATCAGGCAGCTAAGGAAGGAACTTCCGTGACCGCCAAGGAACCCACGTGGTTCAAATCCAGTTACAGCAGCAACGGCGGGAACTGCATCGAAGTCTCGTCCGACATCCCCGGGCGGGTGCCGGTTCGGGACTCGAAGGATCCCGAGGGGCCGGTGCTGGTCTTCCCGGTCGGTGCCTGGTCGGCCTTCGTTTCGGCCGTCCTCGATGGGGAGTTCGGCGCCGTCTGAACAGAGGAATGCACCGCCCCGGCCGGGTGGCCGGGGCGGTGTGCGTCGTTGCGGGCGGCGACCGTTGTGAACACGTACGGTGGTCAGGGCCCCGCCTTCCTGTCCGTTCGAAGCGATCGTCCTGCACGTACTTCCGCGGCGCTCCGCACGCTTCTACCGTTGCTTCATGCAGCGAGTTCTGATGGACCGTTCGAACCCGGACGTGCTCGACCTGGTTCTCGCGGAGCGGGGCGGCTCGCTCCGGTACGCTCTCACGGCTTCGCTCCAGGCCGGGATCGCGGTGCCGGTGCTGTTCCTGCTCAGCGTGTTCGTCTCCCTCCCCCTCTACGTCGTCATGCTGTTCGCCGGCACCGGGTGGGGCCCGGTGTGGGCGGCGGCCGGGATCCTCGGTGGGGCGGGCGCGGTCGTCGGGTGGGTGCTGCTGGTCCGTGCGATCTTCCGTCACGTGCACCGGCTTCGCTTCTCGCCCTGCACCGGGCCGGCCACGGTCGTCCTCGTCCGGGGTGCCCGGGCAGACCGGCCGATGCCGATCACCGAGGTGCGTCGGATCCTGATCGACCACTCCATCGAGGAGCCGTACGACGGCGACCCGCGTCCGAGGTCCGTCACCGTCACGGTGACCGTGGTGCTGGGGCGCGGCGAACTCCCCCAGCAGTCCCTGCCGCAGGACACCGACGCCACCGCACTCCACCGCGAGCTGTACGAGGCCCTCTCCCCGACCGTGACGGTGGACCTGCACGTCCGCCACCGGCAGCGCCCCGAGCCGCCGCCCCCGCCCCCGGTCTCGAAGCGGTCGGCGGGCGACGGCTGGTGGGGCGCGATCGGGCACGGCGGTTCGACCGGCGGGGGTGGCTGCTGAGCCTGCGAGGTTGCCGAGGTCGCCGAGGTCGCCGGGGATGTCCGGGACGTTCGGGAGTCGAACGTACAATCGCCGGACGACTGGGCACGGGAGGGTGCGGTGGGACACTTCGAGGGCTTCGACGTGACCGGGTTCTGGGACGATTCCGCCTACGCGCTCAGGGCGTACGTGGAGGAGGCGCCGCCCTCGCGGGAGTCGGTCGAGGCGTTGGAGGTCGAGCTCGGCGGGTACCGCCTGCCGGACTCCTACGTCGCGCTGATGACCGCGCACAACGGCGGCATTCCGACCCGCACCTGCTTCCCCCTGGCCGAGCCGAACTCCTTGGCCGAGGATTACGTCGAGATCACCGGCATCCGGGGCATCGGGCGGGTGCGGCCGCAGTCGCTCGGCGGCGAGTTCGGCAGCCTGTTCTGGATCGACATCTGGGGGTACCCCGACATCGGTGTCTACTTCGCCGACACCCCGTCGGCGGGCCACGACATGCTCGCCCTCGACTACCGCGCGTGCGGCCGGCACGGTGAGCCGACGGTGGTGCACGTCGACCAGGAGAACGACTTCGCGATCACCCTGCTCGCCGAGAACTTCGAGGCGTTCGTCACGGGCCTGGTCGACGAGTCCGTCTACGACACCTCGGAGCAGGACCGGCTTGCCGCCCTGGCCACGGTGCGCGACGGCAGCTTCTCCCCGGTCCTGCTGCGGGCGTTCCGCGAGGTCGCGGACGTGCTGCCCGACGCGGACCGGCGGCTGCGGGCACTCGCCGAGGCGGTCGTGCACGACAAGGGGCACTTCTCCCTGCACGCCGACCCGCGCTCGATGCTCATGTACGACTACCTGTTCTGGCTGTTCACCAGCTTCAACCGGGTCGACGCCCTTGCCTGGTACCTCGGGTTGCCCCCGCAGGACGAGCGGTCCTACGCGCGGCCGAGGTTCCCGCTCATGGTCGCCGGCTTCGGCCCCGCGGCCGAGCCGTACGGCTTCCGCACCGGCGGGTACGCCTCCGCATTCCTCGAAGAGTGGTGGAACTCCCGTACCGCCTCGGGCCGCCTCGTCGGGACCGGCGACGACGGCTACCGCTTCACGGACGCCGCCGTCGCCGCACTGCTCCACGAACTGGCCGCCGTGACCGGGGAGGACGGGTAGCCGTACCGGACAGGGTGACGGCGTGTCCCGTAGGGCCGGCTCCCGGGCGGCCGCAGCGGTGTGCGGGCCGGGAGTCGCCCCGTTGAACGGACGTGGTGCGTGCCGGGTTCAGTCCGGGGCGGGGCCGGTCGAACCCGGGAGGGGGTGCCGTCCGTGCTACGGGGTGAGGCCGGGCGGCAACCGGCCCGAGGACGGATGCGGGAGGACAGCGATGGCCTGGTACCAGGGGCCGAGCCGGATCACGGTGACGGCGGTGGAGGGGCGGTTCCCGCAGCGGGCGGTGGTGACGGTCCGGGGCGCGGCGCCGGTGGAGCTTGCCGGGGAGGTCGGCGCCGTCCACCTCGTCGACGCGGAGAGCTGGCAGCTCGACCTGGAGCACCGCCACTTGGGCGACTGGTGCCCCAACATCCGTGCGGTGCAGGGTCGTTGGCAGGAGATCCGGGGTGTGCTGACGCAGGTCGTGCACAGTCGCAACCGTGATACGGCGGGCGATCGTCAGGACCGCAACCTGGTGCTGCGGATCGAGCGGGTCGTGCCGGGCGGCGACGAGTCCCCGGCCGTGACCCGTGCCCCCGCCGCGCGTCGGACCACCGCCGCGCACCACGTCCCGGCGGTCTCCGCGGGCTCGGCCGCGCCGCGTACCTCGGCCGGTGGGCCGGGTGGTACGACGGCGCCGGGTGTGCGGACGAGCGGCTCGGGCGTCCGGGTCACCGGCTCGGGCGGTCCGGCCGGGACCACCACCTCGACCACGTCCTGGAGCGGCTGACCGGACCGGCCGGCGGGGTCGGCGCAGTCGGTGCGGTCAGCGGGGTCGGTGCGGTCGGCGGGGGCAGGGTGCGGGCCGGGCCTGCACCGGTTCCATCCGGCCCTGTTCGCCGGCGAGTTCCGGGGCTCGCTCCCGGTGCTCGTGCGCCGGCCAGTCGTCCCGGGTGCGGCCGGGTTCCGGCGCCCGGTGGACCTGCGTCGCGGTCTGCGTGCGCGGCTCCGGTGTCCTGTTCTGTCGCCCGCCTCCCGGTCGCAGCTGATCGGGCGGGTGGCAGGCGTCCCGGGCGGGTTTCGGCCACCTTGCGCGCCGGGCTGGACTTCATGGACAGGTGTCCAGCTATTCTGGACACCTGTCCATGAAGTCTGGAGCCGATGATGCGCGTGACCGCCGATGTCCTGGTCGCCCTGGTGGCCGTCCTGCACGGGTACTTCCTGGTGCTGGAGATGTTCCTGTGGGAGCGCAGGCCGGGGCGGGAGCTGTCCGGCTTCGACGCCGCCCTCGCCCGCACCACCGCACCGCTCGCCGCCAACCAGGGCCTCTACAACGGCTTCCTCGCCGCCGGGCTCGTCTGGGGCCTGGCCGCCGGGGGCTCGACCGGCCACCAGGCACAGCTCTTCTTCCTGGTCTGCGTGGTCGTGGCCGGCCTGTACGGCGGCGCCACCGCGAACCGCCGCATCCTGGCGGCCCAGGCGCTGCCCGGCGCGCTCGCGCTCGGCGCCGTCCTGCTCGCCGGATGAGCGCCGCCCAGGATCCCCGGGCCGCCCAGGATCCCCGGACCGAGCGCACCCGGGCCGCGCTGCGCCAAGCGCTGCTGGAGGAGTGCGCGGAACGCCCGCTGGCCGAGGTCAACGTCGCCGCGCTGGTGCGCCGGGCAGGGGTCGGCCGGGCCACCTTCTACGTGCACTACGCCGACCTGGAGGCGCTGGCGGTGGACGCCTGCGCGGACGTGGTCCGCGCGGCCGTGGACGCGCTGCACGCCTGGCGCGGAGTGCCCGATCCTGCGGTCCCGCCGCCCGCGCTGACCGGGTTCTTCGCCGAACTGGCCCCGCATGCAGCCCTCTACCGTGCCCTGCTGGCGCCGGGCGGTGGCGGCCCGCTGGGCCTGGTGCTCACCCGTGACCTGCGCGAGCGCAGCCGCACCGAGCGGGCCCTGGCCGGGGCACCGGAGCCCGATCTGGTGGCTGCCGCCGTGGCGGGCACCTTCACCGGGGTGCTCGCGGACTGGCTGCACGGCCGGATCGAGGCGGCTCCGGAGCGGATCGCGCACCAGGTCTGGCGACTGCTGATCTCGCTCCACCGCACGCCGCAGCTCTGAAGGTCCGGGCGTCAGGCGACACCTCCGGGCCGGCGCCTCCGGGCGACGGGACGCGCGTGCCGCAGCGGGCCGGGCGGGCCGCTGCGGCGGAGGCGGGCGCTATTGGGAAACTTTCCTAACGAAAATCGTTGACCGGGGAGCCCGCCGCCCCCGATCCTGTGAGACACCCGTCGCGGGCCGGCCGCCGCCGTCCGCGCGGGCGTTCGCGCCTCCCTGACCTGCCGTCACCGTCCCGCTGGATCGACGAAAGTGAGTTGGCATGCGCAAGACCACCGGAGTCCGCCCGACAGTCGGAGTCCGTCTCACCGCCCCGCTGCTGGCCGCCGCCCTCGGGCCCGCCGCGCTCCTGCTGGCCCCCGTGGCCTCCGCGACGGCGGCGCCCGCCGCGGCGGCCGTGCCCGGGATGGCCGCCGCGCCGTACGAGTACCTGGGTTGGGGCAACCCGCAGAAGCCGACCGACGTGATGAAGGCGGCCGGGGTCACGTGGTTCACCCTGGCGTTCGTCCTGTCCGACGGTGGCTGCAATCCGGCGTGGGACGGCAGCCGGGCGCTGTCCGGCGGTTCCGACGAGGCCGCGATCAAGTCGATCCGGGCGGCCGACGGGGACGTCGTGGTCTCGGTCGGGGGGTGGAGCGGGAACAAGCTCGGCGAGAAGTGTTCCAGCGCGGGCGCGCTGGCCGGTGCGTACCAGAAGGTGATCGACGCCTACAAGCTGAAGGCGCTCGACATCGACATCGAGAACACCGAGTTCGGCAACGCGACGGTCCGTCAGCGGGTGGTCGACGCGCTGAAGATCGTCAAGACGAAGAACCCCGGCATCGTCACCTACGTCACCCTGGGCACCACGCCCACCGGCCCGGACGCCAACGGCAAGGACCTCATCAAGCGGGGCGCGGCCGCGGGCCTGGCGAACGACGGCTGGGTGATCATGCCCTTCGACTTCGGCGGCCACAGCGGCAGCATGGGCCAGGCGACGGTCAGCGCGCTGGACGGGCTGAAGGCGGCGGTCAAGAGCGCGTACGGCTACACCGACGACGCGGCGTACCGGCACATCGGCGTCTCCTCGATGAACGGGAAGACCGACGAGGCGGGGGAGACCGTCACCACCGGCGACTTCCGCACCATCCTCGGGTACGCGAAGCAGCACCACCTCGCCCGCTTCGCCTTCTGGGCCGTCAACCGGGACCGCGCCTGCGGCTCCGGTACGGACGCCGACGCCTGCAGCGGAGTCGCGCAGTCCCCGTACGAGTTCACCAGGATCGTCGTCCAGTACCGGGGCTGAGGCGCGTCGGCCTCAGGGCTCCTGACGGTCGATCTGGTGCTCCCGGACCAGCCAGAGCGCGAGGACGGCGCCCACCAGGCTGACCAGCCCGCCGAGCAGCAGCACCAGGTTGAGGCCGTCCAGGAAGCCGGCCCGGGCGGCGGCCACGGCCACCGCCCGGGCCGGTTCGGGGAGCGCGGCGACCGCCTGCGGGAGGCTGCCGTCGGAGGCGGCCTCGATCAGCTCGCGCGGGCGGGCGCCCGCGGCGATCGGGGTGCCCGCCGCGACCTCGCGGACCGTGTGGGAGCCCCGGGCGACGAAGATCGCCCCCCAGACGGCGATGCCGACCGCGATGCCGACCTGCCGGAAGGTGTCGTTGATGCCCGCCGCCATGCCGCTCTTCTCCTTGGGCACCACGCTCACCGCGACGTCGGCGATCACCGGGTTGATCAGGCCGATGCCCGCGCCGCCGACCAGGAACCCGGCCAGCAGGCCGGTCCAGGTGTCGTCGGGCTTGATGCCGCCCATCAGCAGCATGCCCGCGCCGACGGCGATGAGGCCGACGAAGAGCATCAGCCGGGCCGGCGCCCGGGAGAGCATGATCCCGGCGACCGGTGCGACGAAGAAGCTGAGCACCGTGATCGGCAGGTAGCGCACACCCGCCGCGAACGGGGAGAGCCCGAGGTAGTTCTGCAGGTAGAGCGTCAGGTAGAGGAAGAGCGCGAACAGCGAGCTGGACACCGCGAACGCGGCCAGCTGCACGCCGGTGAACGCGTGCCGGCGGAACAGCCCGAGCGGCAGCATCGGCTCCGGCACGCGGCGTTCGACCAGGACGAAGACGGTCAGCAGGGCGGCCGCGCCGATGAACAGCCCCACGATCAGCGGGCTGCCCCAGCCCTCGGTGTTGCCCCGCACCAGGGCGAGGACGAGCAGGAACAGCCCGGTGCTGAAGGCCGCGACCCCGGCCCAGTCGATCCGGGTGGCGTTCGGGTCGCGGCTCTCCGCCAGCTTGAGGTAGGTGACGACCAGGGCGGCGGCCCCGATCGGCACGTTGAGGTAGAAGATCCACTCCCAGCCCAGCGAGTCGGTGAGCGCCCCGCCGATCAGCGGTCCGACGGCGACGGCCATCCCGATCGTCGCCCCGTAGACGCCCATCGCGGTGCCGCGCTCGCGGCCGGGCGGGAACTCCTGCGCGACCAGGGCGAGCGAGACCGCGAACATCACCGCACCGCCCACCCCCTGCACCGCGCGGGAGACGTTGAGGAAGACCGGGTTCGGCGCCAGCGCGCAGAGCAGCGAGGCGAAGGAGAAGATCACCAGCCCCGCGGCGAAGGCCCTGCGCCGCCCGAGCCGGTCGGCCAGCGAACCGGCGGTCAGGACCAGGGCGGCCAGCGAGAGGGCGTAGGCGTCGAACACCCACTGCAGGTCGGTGAAGCTCGCGCCCAGGTCCCTGCGGATGGACGGCAGGGCGACGTTGACCACCGTGATGTCGAGAAGCAGCATGAACGTCGCGACCGACACGGCGATCAGCGTCCACCACTTGCGTTGCACGGCTGCCGGTCTCCTTCGACGGGGGATACGGGGGCACGCCGACCGCGGTCGGCGGCGGTGTGGCGTCGACCGTATGCGCGGCTGCGGCCCGGACCCGGGCCGACACGACCGGGCGCGCCCCCGGAGGCCCCGTCCGGTCGAGACCTCCGGCATCCGGGGTGCCGGTTCCGGCGGGAGTTCCGCGGGAGTTCCGCGCTCTCTTGACGAGTTAAGTAACGTTCCTTAACTTGATCCCGCGACCTTCCCGACCTCCCCGCGACCTTCCCGACCTCCCCGCGACCTCCCCGCCCCCCTGCTCCGCTCCCTGCTCCATCCCCCGCTCCGTCCCCCACCTCTGGAGCCACCCGTGGACTCAGGCCTCACCCGGAGAATCGGCCTCTTCCAGGCCACCGCGATCAACATGAGCCAGATGTGCGGCATCGGGCCGTTCGTCACGATCCCGCTGATGGTCGCCGCCTTCGGCGGCCCGCAGGCCGTCATCGGCTGGCTGGCCGGCGCGCTGCTCGCCCTCGTCGACGGCCTGGTCTGGGCCGAACTGGGCGCCTCGCTGCCCGGCGCCGGCGGCACCTACGTCTATCTGCGCGAAGCCTTCCAGTACCGCACCGGGCGGCTGATGCCGTTCCTGTTCGTCTGGACGGCGATGCTCTTCATCCCGCTGATCATGTCGACCGGCGTGCAGGGCCTGGTGCAGTACCTCGCCTACCTGTGGCCGGGCATGACGACCGTCCAGGGCGACGTTGTCGGCGTCGCCGTGCTCGCCCTCGTCCTGGTGCTGCTGTGGCGCACGGTCGAGGACATCGGCGCGATCACCGTCGTGATGTGGGTCGTGATGATCGTCTCCGTCGGCGCGGTGATCCTGGCCTCCTTCACCGGCTTCCACCCCTCGCTGGCCTTCACCTGGCCCGCCCACGCCGTCGAACTCACCCACGGCGCGTTCTGGACCGGCTTCGCCGCCGGTCTGACCATCGGCATCTACGACTACCTGGGCTACAACACCGCCTCCTACCTGGGCGCCGAGATCAGGAACCCGGGCCGGGTCATGCCCCGGGCGATCATCCACTCGATCACCGCCATCATGGCCGTCTACCTGCTGATGCAGGTCGGCGTCCTCGGCGTGATCGACTGGCGGGACATGCTGGACCCGGACAACGTGGCCTCGAAGTCCGTCGCCTCCGCGGTGCTGGAGAAGACCTGGGGCAGGGGCGCCGCCGACACCGTGACGGTGCTCATCCTGGTCACCGCCTTCGCCTCCGTCCTCGCGGGCCTGCTCGGCGGCTCCCGGGTGCCGTACGACGCCGCCCGCGACGGGATGTTCTTCCGCTCCTTCGGCAGACTGCACCCCCGGCACGGCTTCCCCGTGCTCGGCCTGGTCGCCATGGTCGCGATCACCGCCGCCGGCTTCCTGTTCGCGCGGCACATCGGCGACACCTCCGCGCACCCGCCGCTGAGCATCCTGATCGCCCTGCTGACCAGCGTCATGGTGATCGTCCAGGCGCTCGCCCAGATCGCCGCCGTCACGGTGCTCCGCAAACGCCAGCCGCACCTCGCCCGCCCGTACAAGATGGTGCTCTACCCGCTGCCGAGCATCGTCGCCGCCATCGGCTGGCTGGTCATCTACGGCTACGCGGACAAGGCCAACGAG
The DNA here is from genome assembly GCF_042735125.1 of Kitasatospora sp. NPDC059599. NCBI lineage: Bacteria > Bacillati > Actinomycetota > Actinomycetes > Kitasatosporales > Streptomycetaceae > Kitasatospora > Kitasatospora sp. NPDC059599. Next base: position 15,504 of record NZ_JBHWCL010000021.1, read on the forward strand.
GGCGTCCACCCGATCGAGTGGTCGCTGGCCTGGGTCGCCCTCGGCGGCCTCGCCTACCTCGTCTGGTCGAAGGCCGAGGGCGCCTGGCCGTTCGGGCCGAAGGAGATCCGCGAGGAGTACCTGGAGGCCCAGCAGGTCCGGGAGGCCGACGCCCTCGCCGGCCCCTGAGGGCCCCCGGGAGTCAACTCGCCCTCCTCGCCGCGTACTTCCCCCACGTGGCGCAGGCAGGACAACCAACTCGTCCGGGGCGTCGAGGCGCTGACGCCCGGACCGGGTGCGGACGGCGCGCCCTGCCCGCCCGGGCGCGGTCCCGGGCGGGGCGGGGCGGGGCGGGGCCCTGCGGGCGGCCCGGGCGGGCGGGTGAGCCTGTACGGGTACTTCGTCGCGCGGCACGGGCCGGGCGGCATGTCGTGGTCGGATGCGGCGGTCCCGGCCCCCATGATGGCCGCGTCCGCCGCCGACCGTCGTCCAGGAGACCTCGCATGCCCCGACGGGCCACCTTCCCCCGCCGTTCCGCCCTCGCAGCCGCCGCCGCGGCAGCCGTCCTGACCTCGGTCACGGCGTGCGGATCGGATCCCTCCACCCCCACCGCCGCCTCCACCTCCCCGGGGAGCAGCGCGTCGATCGCGTGCAACGGATCGGGCCAGCTCCTCGGCGCCGGTTCGACGGCGCAGGCGAACGCGATCGACCTCTGGAAGAACACCTTCGGCGCCGCCTGCCCGAGCATCATGGTCAACTACAGCGGAGGCGGCTCGGGCGCCGGCGTGCAGCAGTTCAACGAGGGCAAGGTGGCCTTCGCCGGGTCCGACGCCGCCCTGAAGCCGGCCGAGGTCGACGCCTCGAAGCAGGTGTGCCCCGGAGGCCAGGGCATCGACCTGCCGATGGTGGCCGGCCTCGTCTCGATCGTCTTCAACGTGCCCGGCGTGGACAAGCTCGTCCTCGACGGGCCGACCATCGCCAAGATCTTCGACGCGCAGATCACCAAGTGGAACGACCCGGCGATCACCGCGCTCAACCCCGGCGTCACACTGCCCGACACCCCGATCCAGGCCTTCCACCGCTCCGACGACTCCGGCACGACCGCGAACCTGACGGCCTACCTCGCCGCCGCGTCGAACGGTGCCTGGCCGTACCCGCCGAGCAAGACCTGGGCGGCCAACGGCGGCCAGTCGGCCAACGGCAGCGCCGGCGTCTCGGCGCAGGTCAAGCAGGTCGAGAACTCCATCGGCTACGTGGAGCTGTCCTACGCCCAGACCAACAACCTGAAGAGCGCGGCGGTCAACACCGGCGCCTCCCAGCCGGTCGACGCCACCGCCGCCAACGCGGCCACCACCTTCGCCAAGGCCCAGTTCGCCGGGACGGGCAGCGACCTGGCCCTGAACCTCGACTACGCGACCAAGGACGAGGGCGCGTACCCGATCGTCCTGGTCACCTACGAGATCGTCTGCGACAAGGGCAACAAGGCCGCCAGCCTGCCCGCCCTGAAGTCCTTCCTGACCTACACCTCCAGCGACGCCGCCCAGCAGGCGATCGGCGCGACGGGGTACGTCCCGCTGCCCGCGGAGATCACCACCAAGGTCAAGTCGGCCGTCTCCCAGCTCTCCTGACCCCGCCGCCCCGCACCGCCGCCCAGAACTGCTGTCCCGCACCGCCCCTGCACCGCTCCGGCACCGCCGGGGCGGTGCCGCACGTCCGGGCCGGCGAGCAGCCGGAGGCCCGAGCGGCGGCGACGAGGACACTGCGTGACCGACGCCGACCGCGCCCTCCCCGCGCACTCCCCGTGCCCTCCCCGTGCGGTGCCCGTGCGGTGCCTGCGGGCGACGGCTCGACCTCCGGGAACACCCGGGAGCGACCTACCATGAGAGGCGAGGTCTGCTCGATCCCCGCACCCGCCCACGGCGACACGGCAGGGAGGCCCGCATGGAGTCCGGGAACGGATTCGGTCCGGTGGACGGCGCACGCTATCCGCCGATCTCCGAACACGGCCTGATCGGCGACCTGCGCACCGCCGCGCTGGTCGGGACCGACGGCACCATCGACTGGTACTGCTGCCCGCGCTTCGACGCACCGAGCGTGTTCGCGTCCATCCTCGACGCCGACAAGGGCGGATCGTTCGAGCTGACCGCCGAGGTGCCGGCCCGTACCCGCCAGTTCTACTTCCCCGACACCAACGTGCTGATCACGCGGTTCTACGCCGCCGACGGCGTCGCGGAGATCCAGGACTTCATGCCGGTCGTCGACGAGTCGCGCGAGGCGTCCAGGCACCGGCTGATCCGGCGGGTCGTGTGCGTCCGCGGCGTCCTCCCGTTCAGGGCGCGGATAGCCCCCCGCTTCGCCTACGGGACCGAACCGCACACCGTCGGCATGCAGGCGAACGAGGCGGTCTTCGAATCCCCGTCGCTCTCCCTGGCGCTGACCTCCACCGCGCCGCTCGACACCGACGGCACGGACGTGTGGTCGCACGTCAAACTCCTCGAAGGCGAGTCCGTGGTGTTCGCCCTCGACCGGATCACCGACGACGTCCACCCGAGGGCCTGCCCGCGCGCCGAGGCGCAGGCACAGGCCGAGGCGACCGTCCGGTTCTGGCGCCAGTGGCTGGGCCGCTCCCGCTACCGCGGCCGGTGGCGGGAGATGGTGCACCGCTCCGCACTGGTGCTGAAACTGCTCACCTACGCGCCGACCGGGGCGATCGTGGCCGCGCCGACGACCAGCCTCCCCGAGCGCGTCGGCGGGGAGCGCAACTGGGACTACCGGTACGTGTGGATCCGCGACGCCGCCTTCTGCGTCTACGCCATGCTGCGCCTGGGCTTCACCTCGGAGGCCGAGGCCTTCATGAACTTCGTCTCCGAGCGGGGGATCATGCGCGGCGGGGGCACGACCGGACCGCTGCAGATCATGTACGGCATCGACGGCCGCACTGACCTGCCCGAACGCGAGCTGTCCCACTTCGAGGGCTACCTTGGGTCCGCCCCGGTACGAGTGGGGAACGCGGCCACCGGCCAGCTCCAGCTGGACATCTACGGGGCGCTGATCGACTCCGTGTACCTGTACGACAAGTGGGGGCAGCCCATCAGCAGTGCCCACTGGGACGAGGTCGGCGCCGTGGTGGACTGGCTCTGCGACCACTGGGACCAGCCCGACGAGGGCGTCTGGGAGACCCGGGGCGGCCGGAAGGACTTCGTCTACTCGCGCCTGATGTGCTGGGTGGCGATCGAACGTGCCGTCCGGATCGCCAACCGCCGCGGCCTGCCGGCCGACCTCGCGCGCTGGCAGCGGAGCCGGGACGCGATCTACCGGCAGATCATGCGACAGGGCTGGTCGGCCGAGCGCGGGGCCTTCGTCCAAGGGCTCGGCGACGACGTGCTCGACGCGTCCGTGCTGATGATGCCGATGGCCAAGTTCGTCTCGCCCACCGACCCCAAGTGGCTCTCCACCCTGGACGCGCTCACCGCGGACCTGGTCTCCGACTCGCTCGTCTACCGCTACGACCCGGAGGCCAGCCCGGACGGCCTGCACGGCACCGAGGGCACGTTCTCGATCTGCTCCTTCTGGTACGTCGAGGCGCTCACCCGCGCCGGACGCCTGGAGGAGGCCCGGCTGGCCTTCGAGAAGATGCTCACCTACGGCAACCACCTCGGCCTCTACGCCGAGGAGATCGGCCGGACCGGCGAACAACTCGGCAACTTCCCGCAGGCGTTCACCCACCTCTCGCTGATCAGCGCTGCCTTCAACCTCGACCGGGCCCTCGGTTGAGCCCGCGTCCTCGGTTACGTCCGCGGCCTCGGTTGAGCCCGTGCCCTCGGTTGAGCCCGCGCCCTCGGGTGAGCCCGCGCCCTCGGCTGAGCCCGCGCCCTCGGCTGAGCCAGTGCCCCGGCGCTCCGGCCATGGCCCCGCCGCGGGGCCGGCCGGACTCCGCCCGCACGCTCCTCGTGATCGCGCACGGGAGGAACCGGACCCGTAGGCCGAATGCTCCTGCCGGGAAAGCCTGTTGACGACCCGTCAGTCGGAAGCGGGCCGGTCCTCCAGGTGTGCGGCGAACTCGTTCACCCGGACCTCGGCGATGCGTTCGTAGCGGGCCAGGCGGTCGCCGTCGGAGGGGCCGACGCCGAAGGCCACTTCGGCGAAGCCGAGCCGGCCGATGGCCTGCGGCACGTCCGGGTCCCCGGGGGCCAGCAGCCGGACCGGGTCGCCGATGGCCAGGGTGTACGGGGGGACGAAGAACTCGTCCGGGAGTACCGTCCGGGCGTGGACGAGCCCCGCGACGGCGACGACCGTGCCGGCGCCCACCCGGGCCTCCTGCAGGACGTTGGCGGAGGTGGCCAGGTAGGCGCAGCGCTGTACGGTGCAGCCCAGCAGGGTCGCGTGCGGGCCGACGAACACGTGGTCGGCGAGTTCGACCGGCTGGTCGGCGGCGACGGCGGAGGCGCGCAGGACCGCGTTCTCGCACACGACCGTCGCCTCGCCGACCTCGATGTGCGAGCCTTCCGCGTCGAGCACGGCGCCGTACATCACCCGTGCGCGGGGGCCGATCCGGACGTCGCCGACGAGCGTGGCGGTCGGTGCGACGTAGGCGGTCGGGTGGACCTGGGGGGCGGCGCCGCGGTGCCGGATCCGGATGCCCTGCGAGTTCGTGTTCACAGGCGGGATTGTCGCGGACCGCCGGGCGAGCGGCTGGCGGATTTCGGACACGTCGTTCGGGCGCCCCGCCCAGCCCTGCCGACCCCGGGACGCCGGGACCGGCACCACGACCGACACGGCACCACGACCGACACGGCACCACCACCGAGGCGAGCGCCGGAGCCAGTAGCACTGCGGCCGCGCTCGCGGAGCAGTTCCGCACCGTCCCGGGCACCGCCGACCGGGAGCCGTTCCGCTGGCTGCTCGCCGCTGACGCGCCACGGTCTGCTTCGTGCGGGACGGGCGGATCGGCACGTCCGAGACGTACCTCCCGGACGTGCCCGACGCGGACGCCTTCTTCGTCCGAGGGCTCCGGCGCGCGCCTGCGGGTGGTGCGGCGGCCCACCACCCGCAGGCGACGGTGGGTCAGGCGACGGTCAGGACGATCTTGCCGGTGGTGCGGCCCTGTTCGCCGAGTTCGTGGGCCTTCGCGGCCTGCTCCAGCGGGAGGACCGTCTCCACCACGGGCCTCAGCGCGCCGCGCTCGGCGAGGGCCGCGATCTCGCGCAGGCCGAGGTGGTCCGGCTCGACCAGGACCCACACAGCGCGCACCCCGTCCGGGGCGGCGGGCAGGTCGTCCGGCCCGGGCAGGGTGACGAGGCGGCCGCCGGGCCGGAGCACGTCCAGGGAGCGCTTCGCGGTCTCGCCGCCGATCCCGTCGAGCACGACGTCGACGTCGGACACGGCGTCCTCGAAGCGCACCGTCCGGTAGTCGACGACCTCGTCCGCGCCCAGCTCGCGCAGCAGGTCGTGCTTCCCGGCGCTGGCGGTGCCGATGACGTACGCGCCGCGGGCCTTGGCGATCTGGACGGCGAAGTGGCCGACCCCGCCGGCCGCCGCGTGCACCAGCACCCGCTCCCCGGGGCGGACGTCCGCGGTGTCCACCAGGGCCTGCCAGGCGGTCAGCGCGGCCAGCGGCAGTGCCGCGGCCTCCACGTGGGTGAGGGCGGCGGGCTTGCGGGCGAGGTGGCGGGCCGGCGCCACCGCGTACTCGGCGTAGGCACCCGCCTGGCGCGGGAACAGCGGCATCCCGAAGACCTCGTCGCCGGGGCGGAACAGGCCCACGCCCGGCCCGACGGCCTCGACGGTGCCGGACACGTCCCAGCCGACCGCCGGCACGTCGCCCCACTCGATGAGGGCGCCGCCGGCCCGGGTCTTCCAGTCCACCGGGTTCACGCCGGCGGCGTGCACACGCACCAGGACCTCGCCCAGCCCCGGTTCGGGGCGCTCGACCTCCCGCTCGACCAGGTTCTCGGGTCCGCCCCACTGCTCCACGACCACCGCGCGCATGCTGTCCTGCCTCGTTCTTCGTTGCTCTCCGTGTGCCGCCGGGCTCTGGCGACGCGGTCCACGATCCGGCACCCCGGTCCGCCGTGGTGTTGGCCGTCTGGCCACTATGTGCCAGGATCTGGCCATGGGCATCGTGACGGCGGAGGGGCAGCAGGCGGCGGCGAAGGTGACGGTGAAGGCGCAGGTGAGGGCCGCGGCGGAGGCGGGAAGCGCGGACGGCCGGCAGCGGCCGGCCGGAGCGCCGCCCCGGCGCCACCGGATCGCGGTGCTCGCCCTGCCCGGTGTCCCGCCCTTCGAGCTCGGGATCCCCTCCCGGGTCTTCGGCAGCGCGCTGGACGCCGAGGGCCGCCCGCTCTACGAGGTCGTCGTCTGCACCGCCGACGGCGCGCCCGTCCTCAGCGACGCCGGCTTCACCGTGCAGCCGGCCGCCGGGCCCGAGGCGATGGCCGCGGCGGACACCGTGATCGTCCCGCCCACGCACGCCATGCCCGACCTGGCCCGCGGCGGCCCGCTGCCCCCCGAGGTCGGCGCCGCCATCGCCGGCATCCGGCCCGGCACCCGCCTGGTGTCCATCTGCTCCGGTTCCTACGTGCTCGCCGCGGCCGGACTCCTCGACGGCCGCCCGGCCACCACGCACTGGAACCTGGCCCCGGAGTTCCGCAAGGCCTACCCGATGGTCAAGCTCGACGAGGAGGTCCTCTTCGTCGACGACGGGGACGTCCTCACCTCGGCCGGCGTGGCCGCCGGCGTCGACCTGTGCCTGCACGTGATCCGCCGCGACCACGGCGCCGCGGTCGCCAACCGGGCCGCCCGCATGTGCGTCGTACCGCCCTGGCGGGACGGCGGACAGGCCCAGTACATCGACCGCCCGGTCCCCGAACCCACCGTCGCCAGCACCACCGCCACCCGCGCCTGGGCCCTGGAACACCTCGGCGAGGACCTGCCCCTCACCCGGCTCGCCGAGCACGCCCGGATGAGCCTGCGCTCCTTCACCCGGCGCTTCCGCGACGAGGCCGGCATGACCCCGGTGCAGTGGCTCACCGCGCAACGCCTCGAACTGGCCAAGCAGTTGCTGGAGACCACCGACCTGTCGATCGACCTGGTCGCCCACCGGGCCGGCTTCGGCTCCGCGAACTCGCTGCGGGCGCACATGCGGACGGCCTTCGGCGTCTCCCCGGCCGCCTACCGCCGCACCTTCAGCCCGCACGAGGCCGCGCTCGGCTGAGCGTGCGGCGTCGAAGCGGCGCGGGAGGTGCGCGGTTCCCGGGTCGGCGCAGGCCCGGGAACCGCCCGCGCACGGGTCGCGGATGCTTCGCGATCGCCGGGTACGACAGCGCCCTGGCGACAGCCGTCACCAACGGCACGTCCTGACCGTTGCCGACCTGATGGGGCGTGGGGGCGTGGGGCGTGAGGCGTGGGCGTGGGGCGTGTTCGTGGAGCGGTCCGCGCCCGGCCCGCCCGAACCTGACTCCGCTGCGGCGCAGTCGTCCGACTGCCCTGCGGCGGCGGCCCGTCCGGTGTCGGGCACCGGGCGGGCCGAAGGGTGTCAGGCGGGCCGAAGGCCTTCCAGGACGGTCTCGACCAGGAGGGGGCTGCGCAGGGTCTCCTCGGGTCCGGCGCCGAGCAGGACCCGGTAGTAGACCGGCGCGTAGAGGACGTCGACCATCGTGCGGGTGGGCAGGTCCGAGCGGAGCTGTCCGGCGGCCACCGCGGCGTCGAGGCGGCGGACGCACCGCTCGATCCGCGGTTCGAGGAAGGTCGCGCGCATCGCGGCGGCGAGGGCGGGGTCGCTCTGGGACTCGGCGATGATGCCGCGGTAGAGCGTCCCGGTGGTGCCGGTGAGCATGGTGGCGACGGCGGTGAGCTGGGCGGTGAGGTCGGCGGTGATGTCCCCGGTGTCGGGGAAGTCCATGGAGTCGCCGATCCGGTCGTTGACGGCGTCCAGGGCGATCGCGCCCTTGGACGGCCACCAGCGGTAGATGGTCGGCTTGCCGACGCCCGCGGTCGCGGCGATGGCCTCGATGGTGGTCCTGCCGTATCCCTTGGCCCCGGCGACTTCGAAGACGGCGTCGAGGATGGCGCGGCGGGCTCGTTCGCTCCGGCGCTCGGGGTTCGGCTGCGGGGTCATGGCGGGAAGTCTAGCCCAGGCGTGACGTTACGTTTCGTTTTGACAAGGGGGTCGGGCCGTCCTAGCCTCGTTGGCGTTACGAAACGTTTCGTAACGCCGCTCGGTGATTCACGAGCCTCACCAAGGAGCCCGCCATGACCGCTTCCCCGTCCTCGTCCCCGTCTCCGTCCGCTTCCTCGTCCACGTCCTCGGTTTCGTCCGCGTCCGCCGACCGCTACGCGCGGGGGCTGTCCCTCCTGCGCGAGGTCGCCGGCCCCGGAGGCCCGGCCGTGCTGGACGCGCTCGACGGCATCGCCCCGGACCTCGCCCGGCTGACCGTCGAGTTCGGCTACGGCGACGTGTACGCCCGGCCCGGCCTCACCCTCCCCCAACGGCAGCTGATCAACGTCGCCGCCCTGACCGCGCTGGGCACCGCGGCGCCGCAGCTGCGCTTCCACATCGACGGCGCCCTCAACGTGGGCGTCGCGCCCGCCGAGATCGTGGAGACGGTCCTCCACATGGCGGTCTACGCGGGCTTCCCGGCGGCGCTCAACGGCATGGCCGTGGCCAAGGCCGCCTTCGCCGCCCGCCCGGAACTCGACTTCACTCCCGCGCGCAGCGACGCCGACGCCGCGCAGACCCTGGGGGAGCGGCACGAGCGCGGTCTCGCGGTGTTCGACCGGGTCGACCGGGAGGCCGGGGAGCGCGTGGTCGCGTCGCTGGCGGACATCGCCCCCGTCCTGGCCGACCACATCGTCGACTTCGCCTTCGCCGACGTCTACGCCCGCCCCGCTCTCGACCTGAAGAGCCGCGAGCTGGCCACCGTGGCCGCCTGCACCGCGCTCGGCACGGCCCACCCGCAGCTGCGGGTCCACCTGCACGGGCTGCTCAACGTCGGCGGCACCCGGGAGGAGGCGATCGAGACGATCGTCCAGATGGCCGTCTACGCGGGCTTCCCGGCCGCGCTCAACGGGATCGCCGCGGCCCGCGAGGTGTTCGCCGACCGCGACGCGACGGGCCGGGCGGGCGCGTAGACCGGGACGAGGAAGTGAGCCGAGCCAGTGGGACGCACACCGGGCGGGGGAGGAGCGGGACGTCCGTACGGGTGGGCGCGGGACATGCGAGGGGGGGAAAGCGCCTCGGCGGCAACCCCTCACGAGTTCGAACCTCGTACTGTCTGTCGGCAGAAGGCCCGGACAGCTCAGCGGCCCGGGCCGCCAAGACCGCAGCCAGTCGGCACTCGGGCGGGAAGACCATCACAAGTCGGCAACAGCGCGCCATCCAGCCGGTCGGACCTGGAAAGCTGGCGCCCCCGACGGAACATCAGAAGGGCGCCGGTTCATGGGCTTCTCCTACCGCAAGAGCTTCAAGGCGGGCCCGATTCGAGCCACAGCCTCCAAGTCGGGAGTCGGCTGTTCGGCTGGTGCGAAGGGCTTCCGCGTCGCCGAGCGAGCCGACGAGCACGTCCGGACCACCATCTCCGCACCCGGGGCGGGTCTGCATCACACCGCTACCAGCACCGGCCACGAGCGGCAGCGGAACATGGCAGCCACGGCCACCACCTCCGACGTCGCGATGCCCGTCGGCCCAGCAGCCGGTCGCGAGCGCAGAAGGTGGCGTCCCGGCGCGTGGTACTTCGTGATCGTGCTTCTATCAGTCGGCCTGTTCAGCGCGATACCTTTCGCGCACGCAGCGGCCCGACTGGGCCGTAAGGGCCTTCGGCTTCGGGCAGGAACCTATGCGGCCGTCGCCGCAGCGCTGGTTGTCCTCTCCTCGATCACTCCGAAGGACGCGCAAGGGCACGCAGTCGGTACAGCCGGCCATGTGCTGAGCGCGATCTTCGCGATCCTGGCAGTGGCTCTGATGGCGACCGCCTGCTTCCAACTGGTCCCGCTCCGCCGGGAGGTTTACGGCCTTGGTACTGGACCGGCACGGCCTGCCCACCCCGCAGCAGCTGATCCGGTCGTCGCAGCGCACCTCGCCGCTCGCGCGCGGCGGAACGAAGCTCGCACCCTTGCGCAGAGCGATCCCGTTCTCGCCCATGACCTCCGTATCGGACGTCCGGACCTGTCGCGCCAGTACGACGATGGCGGCCTCGTCGATCTCAACAACGCACCAGCCCACACCATTGCCGACGCGTGCTCCATAGAGCTGACCTCGGCCGAACAGATCGTGGCAGCCCGTCAGGAACTGGGATCGTTCAGCTCGCTGGACGAAGTGGTCGTCTTCGCCCGGATCGAGGAGGGGGCGGCCGCACGAATCCGCGACTACGCGATTCTCCTGCCTGGGTAGGCGGCTGGCTCGACCGTCGGCGGGGTGGGCTTCACAGCCGTTGCCCGCATTCGTGGCGAGGGAGTCCGGCGCCCTCGGCTAGGCGGTGTCCTGGCGATCAAGAGCGCTGGGGCCAGGTGCAGCCGGACGTGGCAACGAACAGGGTCGCTGCCGCTACCGCTCGAACAACGCTTCAACGCGCCGGCCCGATCCCCTCCGGCAGGACGGAGACCACGAAGGCGACGGCCTCCTCCGGCGTCTCGAAGCGCGCGAGCAACTCGCTCCGGTTCCGTACCCCGTAGAACCCCTCATCGTGCGGCCAGATCATGTACCCGACCCGTGTCGTATTCCATCGCGCCGTGGTACTGGTGGAGAACCAGAGGTTGAAGTGGCTGGTCACCGGCATCAGTTGGCGGAGCACCGGCTGGGTGTACGCGGCCGCCGACAGCGCATGCACGCGCGGGAACCGGTTCATCGGCGGCATGTGGATGCCGTCGAGCTTGAGGCACCACGCCAACTCGACAGCACCGAGCGGCTCCCGCTCGTGCGCGAGGGCCCAAGGGCGGAACTCGATGCACGGAGCCTGCTCCTTGGTCTCCTCGAGCCCCGCTCCGCCGATCCAGGCCGCTGCCGCCCTGACCGCCTCGGCCGGATCGGCGGTCCACCCGCAGGCCAGGCGCCGGCCGTTGCTCTGGAGATACACCCAGAAGGCACGCCGCTGCTCGTCAGCCGGACGCACCGACACCCGCCGGCCGAGCCCCGCGTCGACGTACACCGCTATGCCGCTCCACTGCCCGTCCGGCTCAGGCAGGACGACCCCGAGGCCCTCCGCCACACGCCCCAACGTCTCCTGGAGCACCCCGCCGCCCCAGTTACTCTCGCCGGACCCCACCCCGAAGCTCATCCCGCCAGTATGCCGCCGAGCGCATCGACGGTCCCAGTCGATCAGGTGCCAGTCCTCCCGGCTCCGGGCAAGGCGGCCCGGAGTTCGGCCAGGTGCCCTTCGGCGACCCAGCTGGCCCGGGGCTCCTAGGGCTTGTCTGACAATTCGCGTCGCATCAGCGCGCGGCGTTGGGCGCCCGGCTGGGCGTGCCGCCGGAGCGTCCTCGTACTGGACGTACTTGGACGATTCGGCGGTGCGTCCAGCCGGGATGCCCGGCGTCGTGCGCGCGGCGGGAATTGTCAGACAAGCCCTAGGTGCTGTCCCAGCGTCGCCGATCGTGTGACGGTCGGTGTCGAGCGTTCCTGGGCGCGGTGTCGTGACTGTCCGACTGTCAATTCCTCTGAGAAAGCCGTGAGTCGACGATCCCGGCGTCGCCCCCGGACTCCATGGTCCGCACGCGCTGGACGTAGCGGTGGATCAGGTGGCGCAGCACGTTGACGGTGGCGGCGACGTCCGGGGCCGGGACGCCGTCCAGTGCGCTCGCCAGTCCGATGATGTTGGCCTGTTTCAGCCGGTCGAGCACCGCCCGTCCCTCGGTGGTGAGTTCGACCTGGCGGGCCCGACGGTCCGTCGCGTCCTGGGTGCGTTCGACCAGCTCCTGGCCCTGCAGCCGGTCGATCTGGCGGGTGACGTGGGAGGGCTTGACCATCAGCCGGTCGGCGAGGTCGCCCACCCGGCTGCTGCCCTCGGCTTCGGCGAGTGCGCGCAGCAGGTAGACGTCGGAGCGGGCGGCGGTGATGCCGGCCCGGGTCATCTGGCGTTCGTGGTGTTGCGAACGTGTCAAAAGGTAGGCCAGTGTCGCCAGTACGGCCTCCAGCTCCGAGGCGGTGGTCCGTTCGTCTGCGGGGTCTTCGGCGTCCGGCATGGAGGAACTGTAGCGATCCGGTACGTGCGGCGGTGGTGGCGGAGACCTCTGACCGGATTTCGGACAGATTCGTTCGCCGTCGGACTGGCTCTTTCGCCGCAACGGAACGCGAGTTAGCGTGACGGTGAGTTAGTTGCTTTGGGCACGTAAATGGCCCGGCCCTGCCGCGCCGTTCGCCGCGCACCCGCTCCGCCGCGCACCTGCTCCGTCGCACCGCCGTGTCACTGCTCCGCCATGTCACTGCCCCGCCGTCCGACCGGCACGGCAGCACCGGCAACACCAGAAGCACCGAAACACCGAAGCACCGAAGCACCGAAGCACCGCAGGCCTGTCCGTCCGGCCCCGCCGGCACTCCCGCTCCGAGAAGGGAGCCCCCCATGTCCACGGCCGCACCGAACACCCGCTTCGCCCACCCCGCCGCCCGCGGCGCCTGCCCCTTCGCCCCGCCCCCCGCGTACCAGCAGGCCCAGCAGCAGGAACCGATCAGCCGCGTCTCCCTGTGGGACGGTGCCCCCAGCTGGCTGGTCACCCGCCACGAGGACGTCAAGGCGGTCCTCTCCGACGCCCGGTTCAGCTCCGACTCCAGCCGCTCCGGCTTCCCCTTCATCAGCGCCGGCGCCCGGCAGCTGAACGCCGGTCAGCCCACCTTCATCCGGATGGACGACCCCGAGCACGCCCGCCTGCGCCGGATGCTCACCGGCGAATTCATGATCAAGAAGGTCGAGGCGATGCGCCCCGAGGTCCAGCGGATCGCGGACGACCTGCTCGACCGGATGACCACCGGACGCACCGGCGCCGACCTGGTCCACGAGTTCGCCCTCCCGCTGCCCTCCCTGGTGATCTGCCTGCTGCTCGGAGTCCCCTACCAGGAGCACGACTTCTTCCAGGAGTGCAGCCGCATCCTGCTGCGCCGCGACGCCTCGCCCGAGGAGGTAGACGCCGCCCGGGAGCGGCTGTCCGACTACCTGATCCAGCTCACCGAGGCCAAGCGCGCCGAGCCCGACGACGGCATCCTCAGCCGCCTGATCGCCCGCGGCGAGCTCAGCACCGAGGAGATCGGCCTGATGGGCCGGCTGCTGCTGGTCGCCGGACACGAGACCACCGCGAACATGACCGCGCTCTCCGTCCTGGCCCTGCTGCGCAACCCCGACCAGCTCGACCACCTGCGCCGTCACCCGGAGTCCGTCCCCGGCGCCGTCGAGGAACTGCTCCGCTACCTGACCATCGTGCACTCCGGCCTGACCCGGGTCGCCACCGAGGACGTCGAGGTCGGCGGCGAACGCATCCGGGCGGGCGAAGGCGTCATCTGCATGATCAACACCGCCAACCGCGACGCCGGCGAGTTCCCCGACGGTGACGAACTCGACCTGACCCGCGACGCCCGCCGCCACCTCGCGTTCGGCTTCGGAGTCCACCAGTGCCTCGGCCAGCCGCTCGCCCGCCTGGAACTCCAGATCGCCCTCGACACCATCCTGCGCAGGCTGCCCGGACTGCGCCTGGACGTTCCGTTCGAGGACGTCCGCTTCCGCGGCGAAATGCTCATCTACGGCGTCCACGAGCTGCCGATCGCCTGGTGAAACCCGGCGCACCCGCGCCACCGCCACCCACCACCGTCACCCCACCAGGGCCCCGAGCGGCCCGCCCCCGAAAGGAACGCCATGTTCGTCCACATCGACCAGGACAAGTGCTGCGGCGCCGGACACTGCGTCCTCGCCGCCCCCGAGGTCTTCGACCAGCGCGACGAGGACGGCATCGTCGTCCTGCTCGACGCCCGGCCGTCCGCCGAACTCCACCAGGCCGTCCAGGACGCCGCCGCCGTCTGCCCGGCCGCCGCGATCCGCCTGGAACTGGCGTGACCGCTCCGCGCCGGATCGCCGTCGTCGGAGCCGGCGCGGCCGGACTGCACACCGCCGAAGCCCTGCGCCGGGCCGGCTACGACGGGCGACTCACCCTCGTCGGGGCCGAGGACGCGCCGCCGTACGACCGGCCGCCGCTGTCCAAGCACCTGCTCTCCGGCGAGTGGCAGCCCGACCGCCTCACCCTGCGCGACCCCCGGGCCCTGGACGAGCTGCGGCTCGACCTGCGCCTGGGGGTGCGGGCCCGGCACCTGGACCGCCGGGCCCGCACCGTCCACCTCGCCGACGGCCGGCAGGTGCCCTGCGACGCCGTCGTCATCACCACCGGAGTCCGCCCGCGCCGGCTGCCCGGCGCCGAAACCCCCCTGGCCGGTGCCCACGTGCTGCGCACCGTGGCCGACGCCCTCGCCCTGCGCGAGGACCTGCGCCCGGGGAGCCGACTGCTGGTGGTCGGCGGCGGACTGCTCGGTGCCGAGGCGGCGGCCACCGCCGTCGGGCTCGGCGCCGAGGTCACCTGGCTGGTCTCCACCGACACCCCGCTGGCGGCGGTCCTCGGCACCGAGACCGCCGCCCTGCTGACCGGCCTGCACCGCCGGCACGGCGTACGGATCCACCGGGGCACGGCCACCCGGGTCCTCGGGCGCAACGGCCGCGCCACCGGCGTCCGCCTGTCCGACGGCACCGACCTCGCGACCGACACCGTCCTGATGGCCATCGGCTCCCGGCCCGACACCGACTGGCTCGCCGACAGCGGCCTGCGGCTGGACGGCGGCGTGGTCTGCGACGCCCACTGCGCCGCCGGCCCCGGCGTCTGGGCCGCCGGTGACGCCGCCAGCTGGCCCGACCCGCGCACCGGCCGCCACCGGCGCCTCGAACAGCGGACCAACGCCACCGAACAGGCCCTGCACGCCGCCCGGAACCTGCTCGCCGGCCCGGACGGGACCCGCCAGGCCTACGCACCGGTGCCGTACCTGTGGACCGACCAGTACGGGCTGCGGGTCCAGGCGTACGGCCACCCCGGCGCCGCCGACCGGTTCGAGGTGGTCGACGGCGACCCGCAGGAGCACCGGTTCGCCGCCGCCTGCGTGCGCGACGGACGGGTCACCGGCGCGGTCGGCATCGCCTCCGCCCGGGCCCTGCGCGGACTGCGCGCCCAGGTCGCGGCGCACAGCCCGTGGCAGTCCGAGGCGGCCTGACCGGGCGGCCCGGGCCGGACGGGTCCGACCCCGTCAGGCCCGGGCCGGGCCGGTGGGCCCCGCCCGTGCGGGGGCCTACCGGCCCAACGGCGGCCGGACTATCGTCAGTTGGCGGAAGCTATCGACATCCCCGCTCCGACGATCATGCGCAGACGTTCCCGCATCGGGAGTCCCGCCCGGCGCTCGTACGTCGGCGCTCACGCTCCGACGCGCACGCACCGGCCCGGCGGTCAGCTCCGCCCTCCTCGCCCGCCGCAGCACCCGCCTCACCCCCGACCAGTGCCGACAGCTGGAGGCGGCCCTGCCGCTCCTGGAACTGCTTCTCGACGAACCCGCCCCGCCCCGGGCCCCGGAGGAGTAGCGGCCCCCGAGGATTGGCGGCCCCGGCCGCGATCGTCCGCCCACCGGGCGGCGACGGGGCGCGACCGGCTCCGCCGCCGGCGCAGCGAGGACGCTGCGCCGGGGCGGGAGCGGCGGTGACGGTCCGGGTCAGAAGGCGACGATGCCTTCGCCGCCGACGCCGCCGGGGACGGTCTGGGAGCCCAGCGCGGTGAGGGAGCCGTCGTCGTTGATCGCGAACTCGTCGACGATGCCGTTGACCCCGGTCTGGGCGTAGAGGAAGCGCCCGTTGGAGGAGACCGCGGCGTCGACGGTGCCGGGGTCGGTGGGCGTGTTGCCCAGGACGGTGAGTCGGCGGCCGCGGTCGGCGGTGCGCAACCCGGTGAGGGTCGAGCTGCCCGCGTTGGAGGCGTACAGCAGGTCGCGCACGCCGACGATCCAGCAGGTGGCCGACTGGCCGGTGGGCGCCTGCGTCACCTGGGAGGCCGAGCCGTCGCGGTGGACGACGAGGGTCGCGACGGCGTTGGTGCCGGCTTCGGCCAGGAACAGCCCGTGCGCGCCGTCGGGCACGAAGGCGAACGGCACGGCGCCGGGCAGGCTCGTGACCACGGGCGCGTCCGCGGGGGCGCCGGAGCGGTCGAGGTTGAACACCAGGAGGCTGCTGCCGTTCGCCTTGGTGGTGACGACGAGCTGGGAGCCCTCCCCGGTGAAGCCGACCTGCCCGGGGGTGTTGGTGAACTGGGGCGTGGCGTTCGGGTCGAGCCCCAGGCGGCGGTTCCAGCCGGACTCCGCACGGAGGCGTCCGGCGTGGACGGTGTAGCCCTGGATCGAGCCGCCGTCCAGGGCGTTGAGCACGTAGACGACGTCGTCGTGCACGGCGACGCTCACCGGGAAGCGGCCGCCGGAGTCGACCACCTGCCGCAGGGTGAGACGGTCGCCGTCCACGGAGAAGACGGTGACGGTGTCACTTCCGGCGTTCACCGCGTACAGCAGGGCGTGCCAGGGGTCGTAGGTGAGGGAGCCCTGGGAGGCGAGGTGGTCGGCGACGGAGCCGTCCAGCTGTCCGCCGAGGCCGTGGGTGTCGTAGGTGGCGGCCGGGGTCAGGCGTCCGTCGTCCGCCCGCCGGTAGGCGATGACCTGGTTGCCCGCCGGGTTGTCGTTCTGGACGAAGACGGCGTGGTTGCCGCCGTCGGGACGGCCCTGGCCGCCCCCGTGCTGCGCGGCGGATGCGGCGGGGGCGCCCAGGGCCGCGGTGGCGAGCGCGGTCGCGACGGCGATACGAGTGAGCTTCTGCACGGCGATCTGCTTCCTTGAGGAACTGGGGTCATGACGAAGGCCCGTGGTCGTGCCACGGCTCCGGATCGCACGGTATGTGACGATTTGTCATAACTCCGGGAAGCGCGGCGCTCCGTCGGACTGCTCCTGGGCGCCGCCGCGGTGCGGGCCGGGTCGGCCGGGTCGGCCGGGGGTCGGCCGGGTCGGCCACGTCGGCCGCGTCAGCCGCGTTGCACGGTGACCCGGTCGACGGCCGTGCCGTCCTCGGTGACGGACCGCACGTCCATCCGCGCGGGCGCGCCCCCGGAAGCGGGCGTCACGTCGACCGCCACCAGGCAGTAGCCGGTGTAACGGACCCTGGACCAGCCGACCTTGACGGTCTGCTCGTGGCCGCTCCGGTCGGAGACGACCATCGGCACCGGGGCGTCGTTCCTGGTCTCGTGCCCGAGGTAGGTGTCGGAGGCCGGGAACGTGTAGAGCCCGCCGCCACCGCCGCCCGCGACGACGTACGTGGTGCCGTCCTTCACCGGGTCGACGGTGTCCCCGGAGGCGACCTTGCGGGTGGCCTTGCCGGCGCGGATGGGGTCGGTCCGCTCGTAGACGTGGTTGTGGCCGCTGAGCACCAGGTCCACCTGGTACTTGTCGAACAGCGGGGCCCAGTCCTGCTGCGCGCCGAGTTCGGCCCCGTTGTCGTGGCAGGTGGAGTACGTGCACTGGTGCAGGTAGACGACGATGAAGTCGATGCCGGGGTCGGCCCGCAGTGCGGCGAGCCGGCTGTCCAGCCACTTCTTCTGCTTGCCCTTGGTGTAGTCGAGGTTGGCGGGGGTGTTGAAGCAGACGTCGTTGCCGTCGAGGCTGATCAGGCCGACGTTCTGGTAGCGCCAGGAGTAGATGCCGGTCGACTGGCTCCAGGCGTTGTCGGGCATCGTGAACCGGGCGCGGACGCCGCCGTAGCCGTCGGGCCCGTACCACGGCTCCATCTCGTGGTTGCCGACCGCCACCATCCACGGGGTCCGCGCGGCGACGGGGTCGTTCTGCACGAAGAAGGAGTCCCACAGGCGGGCGTCGTAGGCGTCGCCGGTCTTGCCGCTGCCGCCGCTGTTGGCGTACGACAGGTCGCCCATGTGGAGGTGGAACGCGGGGTCGAGGCCGGCGATCAGGTTGCCGGTGGCAGCGGCGTTGTACCCGATGCCCTGGTCGCCGAAGGCCGTGAAGGTGAACCCGGCGCCGCGTCCGGGGGCGGGCGCGGTGCGGAAGCTCGCCACGTCGCCGAGCCGGCCGCCCTGGCCCGCGGGGTCGAGGCCCTGGTGGCCGACGACGTAGTAGTAGGTGGTGTCCGGGATCAGCTGGTCCACCTGGGCGTGCAGGTAGTACTGGGTGACGGTGGTGGGCTTGATCAGGGGCTGGTCCTCGACCGGGTGCTGCCAGGCGAGTTTGCTGACCAGGGTGCGGACCTCGGCGGCGACCGGGGCGCCGAAGTCGCCGGGCCGGAGACCGATCCGGACGAAGGGGGCGGTCACCGCGTCCGGCACCTGCCAGGAGACGACGACCTGGCGGGACGGGTCGGCCCCGAAGGCGAGGTGACGGCCGAAGGGCCGCAGCGCGGACCCGGCGGTCCGGTCGCTCCGGGGCGTGGGGAGGGGCGGGGTGTCGAGGGCGGTGGGGCGCGGGGCGGCGGCCTGGGCGGTGCCGGGCAGCAGGAGGCCGCCGGCGAAGGCCGCTCCGCCCGCCGCGCCGACGCGCAGGAGGTCGCGTCGGGAGTGCCGTGGTGTCTCGGACATGACATCAAGTTAGGAAACTTCCCTAACCTTTGACAAGAGGGCGGGCGGCACCGAATTCGGCTCCACCGGGGGCCAGTTGGGCGACGCCGCCGCCACCGTCCCGGACGCCGACTCGTGCGGCGGCCCCGACGAGTACGGGTCGGGCCTTCTCGCGCCCGACCTCGCACTCGCCCGCCGGCCGCCCGGGAGCTACCGGCCGGTCGGGTGCGTGCTCGCCTCGGCGACGACCCGGATCTCGTGGACGGCGTTGCGGTCCCCGGCGAGCGGCTGGACGCGCCCGGCGGAGTCGGTGGCCCGGCAGCGGATGCGGTGCGGGCCCGGGACCAGGTCGTACGGCAGGCGGAAGCGCTGCCAGGCCGGGTCCGGGCCGCGGCGGTCCAGCGCGGCGGGCTGCCAGCCGGCGTCGTCCACGGAGACCTCGACGGACGTCACCTCGGTCGAACTCCAGGCGTAGCCCGCCAGTTCGCAGGTGCCGGCCGGGACGGAGCTTCCGTCGCCCGGGGCGAGCAGCTTGCTGCTGACGTCCTTCTCGCGGACCGGCCGGGACTCGCTCTCGCCGGGCAGGACACGGGTGTACAGGCGGGTGGTGAAGAGGTGGTCGGGGCGGTCGGCGGCCAGCACGATCCGGCTCAGCCACTTGACCGAGTTGGTGCCGAACATCAGGGGCGCCACCGCCCGCACCGGGTATCCGTGGTCGGGGCGCAGCGGCTCGCCGTTCATGCCGTGCGCGAGGACGACCTCGGCGCCCGCCAGGTCGAGCGGCAGGTCCTTGAGGTAGCTCGTGCCGCTCTCCCCGCCGAAGTCGCCGGTGTCGGCGCCCTCCAGCCAGACGTGCCGGGCCTCCGGGAGCGGGCCGGCGAGTTCCAGGACGGCGGCGAGCGGGACGCCGGCCCACTCCACGTTGGTGACCGCACGGGTCGGCACGGTGGGGTGCAGCGGATTGCCGAAGCACTCGTGCACGGCGGTGAAGCGGGTCTGCGGCAGGCTCTGGAGCGTCGGGAAGTCCAGCCGCAGCGGACGCTCCACCAGGCCTTCGACGGTGAGCGACCAGGTCGCGGTGTCGAGCCGCGGATGCGGACCGAGGTGGTTGCGGACGAAGACCTCGTCGACGGGTGTGAGGAAGAGGTCGGGCGTCGGTGGATCGGTCCTGATCATCGGTCATGTCCCCCGTGTCGTGAGCGCTGTTGCGTGCGGTCGACTGTACAAGGAGCAACTGACAGCCCGGCCGTGCCGAGGTGCCCGCACCCGACCGTGCCACGCGTTCGGCAACGTCCGGCCCTGAGTCGCTTCGGTCGCTTCGGTCGCTCCCGGCGTCAGGGGCGCGTCAGGTCGGCCGGGCCCTGCCCGGCGGCCCACAGCGCGACCGCGATGTGGCTGTAGTCCGGGATGGACGACCCGGTGGCCTTCTCGTAGCGCACGGCGTCGGCGAGTCCGACCTTGCCGCCCGTCGCGAGGGACCTGTTCGTCGTCCACAGGAGGACACGCAGGTCTTCGTTCTCCAGGTCGAGGAGCGGTGCGGCGGGAATCAGCGGCACGCCGGTGCCGACCCGCCAGTCGGCCACCGCGGCCCAGAAACCGCTCACGCCGTCCCAGCAGACCGTGCTGCGGGGGCCGAGCAGCGGGCGGACCTCCTCGGGTGACCGGAAGACGTCGAGGCCGTGCGACACGAGGTTCTGGAGGTTCTCCAGGAACGTGACGACGAACCGGTACTCGGACTCGTCCGCCAGCAGTTCCTCGACGACGGCCAGGACCTCGGCGGTCGCGCCGTGGTCCCGCCGGGCCACCCGGTAGGCGACCTGCCGGCAGACGTCCAGGTCCTCGTCGGCGTCGACCGATCGGGCCCCGACACCCGCGAGGTCGAGGAGCCGCCGCGTCCGTCCGGCCGGTCGTCGTCTCCAGGGGATGCGCATCGTGGCCCTTTCCGCCCGCAGCGACGGCGATCATGGTCGCCCGTGGTCGGCCAGCATGCCACGGCGTTCGGAGCGTCCCGACGGGGCCCCCGGAATCTTCGCCGTCTGCGGCCTCGGCCTCGGCACCGGCACCGGCACCGGCCTCGGCACTCGCACCGGCCTCGGCACCGGCACCGGCACCGGAACCGGCGTGGCCGGGCGGTCGGCGGTGTCCGCGCTGCCGCGTTCGGGGTGGGACCTGCCGGCGGGGGGAGCCTGGATGACCCAGGAGGAAGCCGCGGCCCACCTCGGCATCGGCCGGTACCACCTGAACGCCCTGACGTGCGTCACGCACCGCGTCGACATGGTCCGCACCACGGGCGGCAAGGAACTCGCCGTCGTACGCGCCGACGTCGAGGCCGAGAAGCACTGGCGCGCCACCGCCACCGTCGGGCAGAAGGTCTGGCGCCTCCTCAAGGACGCCCTCACGCGCCTGTGAGGAACTCGGTCGGTCGATCGGCCCGGTCGGTGGTCCGGGACCAGCCCGGACCGGACCGGCGGACGGCCCCGGCCCTGAAGGGCGCCGGTCCTGAGGGAGACCGGTTGCCGCTTCACCAGTCCCGGACGGCGATCAGCTCCTCCGCGTCCGCGTCCGGGAACCCGTAGGCCGACGCGACGAACCAGAACTCCTCGCCGATCCACTCACGCGCCACCGTCTCGATCTCGCTCCCGGCGGCCTCGAACTCCGCCTCCAGACGGTTGAACTCCTCCGTCGCGGCATGGGTGAGCGCATACAGGCCCCCGAGGTCCGACGGCTGCTCGGCCTCGATCCGCTCGCACAGCCGCAGCAGGACCGCCCTGCCCCGGTCGACGACGTGATCGGGGAAGTACGGGTCCTCGTACATCGGCCGCAGGAACGCGTGCCCTGCCACCCGCTGGTTCGTGATCGGCACGGTGCTTCCCCCTGCGTGGATGAGTGGATGTCCCGATGCGCAGATCATGCACGGCACCACTGACACCGGGGTCGTGCCCGCGTCCGACGCCGCCGCCCGGCCGGCGCACCGGGAGGAGGCACCCCCGGCTCCGGGGGGGCGCCCGTACGACCGGCCGCCGGGGGCCGTCCGGCCCCGCACACCCCGACCCGTCCAAACCCGTCCACATCCGCGGGCGAAGCGATCGCGAATCCGGTGCCGTCAGGACTCGGACGGTCCCGGTCCGTCACTTTCTCGCAGCTCCTGACAACTGCCCGGGCACGGCGGAGCGGCCCCGACAGGATCGGCGCATGAGCGTGGCAGACATCGGCGCCGTCCTTCCCGCAGTGCTGGCCCTCCCCATCAGCGTCCTCGCGGCATGGTGGACCAGGCGCTCCGGCGACCGGGCGGCGGGCGCGACCCTGAGTGCGGGACACAGCCAGGCGAGCGCCGCCCTCGCGGCCGTTCACGTCCAGAAGCAGAACGAGCAGGAGCTCAGGCAGCAGACCGCGTTGGCGGACGCGTCGTCCGGCTTCCTCCGCGCGAGCGACGAACTGGTGGCGACGGTCCAACGGCTGTCCGAGGTCGACCACGACCGGCGGAGCGCGCAACTCGCCGACCACGGCACGGCCGTGGAATCGGCCTTCGGACCGCTGGAGCTGCTGGCCTCCCCGGACCTCATCTCCCGCGCCACGGGCCTGCTGCAGCACTGCCGGCGACTGGAGAAGCTGGCCCTCGACCGTGCGGTGCTGCGGTCGGCCGTGGCGGCGATGGAGGACGGCTGGTGCGACTCCGACGCCGAGGACTGCGACCACCCCGAGCACGGCTCGGCCTGGGTCGCGTGGTGCTTCCTCGTGGAATGGCCGGACATGGAGGCCGAGAAGAGGTGCGAGGAGCGGGGTCTGCTGGAGTTCTGTCTCCTGGAGAGCGGACGGATGTCGGAGGAGGACGCCGCCCGGGTGCTCGCCCTCGCGGACCGCTGCCCGAGCTCCTGGTCGGCGATGGTCGGGGGCCTTGTCCGCGACCCGCTGATGGAGCGCTTCACCTCCCTGCGCACGGAGTTCGTCGACGCCGCCCGGTCGGTGCGACCGCACCCGTCCGACGCGCCCGCCTCACCGGCAGCGACCACCTGACCGGCAGCGCCCGCCTCACCGGCAGCGCCCGCCTCACCGGCAGCGCCCGCCGCTGTGCCCACCCGCGCGCTTGCGGAGGGGCGCGATGCCGAGCGTGTCCCCGGCCGGCACGTCTTGAACGCCGCTGCCGTTGCCGCTGCGTGGGAAGTCGGACCCGTCGACTTCCCACGCAGCGCGCCTCGCCTACAGCGCGGCCCGGTACGCCTCCAAACGCTCGGCCAGCTCCTCCGGGTGGCCGAGCATCGGGAGGTGGTCGCCCGGCATCTCGTCCGGCCGGAAGCCGAGCCGCTCCTCGACCTGCCGCCGCACGAACGCGGGCGGGAAGAACCGGTCGCCGGCGGCCAGCAGATACCGGGTCGGCACCTCCGGCCAGGCCTCCAACGGCCACGGGGTTCCGAACGGGGTGGCGGACTGTGGCCGCTGGTGCTCCGTGAGGAGTTCCTCGGCCAGTGCGGCCGGGGTGTCGTGCAGGAACAGGGCGCGCTCGTCCTCCTCCGCGCCCTCCGCCACGCTCCTGGCACGGTCGGCTTCCCGCCGGTCCGCCCGGTAGCCGGTGTTCTCCCACCACTCGTCCGGCGACTCCCCGGGCGCCGGCACCTGCGCCTGGAGCAGCACCAACAGGTCCACCGGCAGCCGGTCGCACACCAGCGGGCCCGTGAAGCCGCCGAACGAGTGCGCGACGACCACGAGCCCGCCCGCCCGGTCGCCGACCGCCGCGACCACCGCGTCCGCGTACTCGGAGAGCCCGGCCGCATCGTCGTCGCACGGCAGTTCCGGCGCGACCACCTCGTGACCCCGCTCGCGCAGCCCGCCCGCCAGCGGCCCCCAGTACCAGGCGTCGGCAGCCGCGCCATGGATCAGAACGTACGTCGCCACGGATCACTCCCGTTCGGAACGGATCACTGCTGCGCCCCACCCGAGCCTACCGACCGGTCGGCCCCCGAACCGCCGGGCAGCGCCGAATGCTCACCCCGACGAAGGTCCGTCGAACGCCTGTTGGGGACGGTCCGGTGCTCCGAGGGGCCCGCACGCGGGGGTGGGCCGGGTCAACCGGAGTGGGGTGCCGGGTCGCCCTGTCGGCTGAACCGGACGGATTACCGCCCAACGGGTGGGCGCAGCGCGGACACTGGGCATTCCGGTGTCCCGCCGGTCCCGGCCTGTGCCGGCCGGCGAACACCCCGTACCCGTACCGACACCCCGTACCCGTACCCCGGTTCGCTGCCCACACCCGCACCCCGACGGCAGGAGTGCCATGACCTCGACCGGTTCGAACAGCACCGGCGCGAACACGACGACCACGGACACGACGACCGCGAGCACCTCCGCCACGGGCGCGACGAAGGGCGGCGCCGGGGTGTCCGAGAGCGAGCAGCTGCTGTTCGGCGGGCCGCTGCGCTACGACTACGGCTGGGCCAAGCACGAGTTCGTCGGTGCCAGGGTGACGTTCGGGACGGTCGCCCGGCAGATGCCCCGGTTCCTGGGGCTGGCCGGGCGGATGGCGTGGGCGGCCGACCGTACCGCGCTGGTGACGCTGGTGGGGGCCGAGGTGTTGCGCGGTGTCGCCGCCGCGGTGGTGCTGATCGCCACCAACCAGGCCCTCGGGCGGCTGCTGGCGCCCGGTGACGTGCGGACCGTCCTGCACGCCGCCGTCCCGGCGGTCGTCGCGGTCGGGGCGGTCTCCGCGCTGTCGGCCGTGCTGGCCGCCGTGTCCGGCCTGGCCTCGGGGCGGCTGGAACCGGCGGTGTTCCGCCGGGCCACGGTGGACTTCCTGGACGTCGTCTCGCGTTCCGAGCTGGAGGCGATCGAGGACCCGGAGTTCCTGGCCGAGGTCGACTCCGCCCGCTGGGGCGCCGGGTCGATCCAGCACATCATCGGACAGGCCACCGCCGTCCTCACCGCGACGTTCGCGCTGGTCTCCGCCGCCGGGGTGCTCTCCGTCCTCCACCCGGCGCTGCTGCCGATGCTGCTGCTCATCACCGCCCCGCGCGGCTGGGGCGCGGTCCGCACCGCCCGCCGCCGCTACCTGTCCACGCAGGCGATGCTCCAGCACAACCGGGCGAGCGGGCTCCTCGCGGACATGCTGATCCGCCCGTGGTCGGCGGCCGAGGTCCGGGTCCACGCGTGCGGACCGTTCCTGCTGCGGCACTACGAGCAGCTGGCCCGCACCGCCGAGCGCGAGCAGGCCCGGCTGGCCGGGGCGAAGGCGCGCACCGACCTGCTGACCGCCGCGCTGTCCGGTCTCGCCACCACGGGGGCGTTCGCGGTGCTGGGGTGGCTCGTCGGCACCGGTTCGATGCCGCTGGCGGTGGCCGGCACGGCCGTGGTCGCCATCCGCACTGGATCCTCGTCGATCGGCGGCCTGGTCGCCCAGATCAACAGCCTGTATGAGGAGTCCCTGTTCGTCGCGGACCTGGACCGGCTGCGCCGCGAGGGACACCGCCGGGCGATCCCCGACGGGGGCGCACCGCTGCCCGCGCGACCGGCCGAGATCCGGGTCGAGGACGTGACCTTCAGCTACCCGGGCCGCGACACCCCCGCCCTCGACCGGGTCAGCCTCACCATCCGCCGCGGCCAGGTCGTCGCGCTCGTCGGCGAGAACGGCTCCGGCAAGTCCACGCTCGCCCACCTCCTGTGCGGCGTCTACCGGCCGCACCGGGGCCGCATCCGGTGGGACGACGCCGACACCGCCACCGCGGACCGCGCCCAGCTGTTCGCCGGAATTGCCCTGCTCGCCCAGAACTTCCAGCGGTGGAGCTTCACCCTGCGCGCCAACCTCCTCCTCGGCCGCCCCGACGCACCCGGCACCCAGGAACGACTCGACGCCGCCGCCGGCTACGCCGACCTCGCCCCCGTCCTCGCCGACCTCGACCGCGGCTGGGACACCCTGCTGTCCAAGGGTTTCGAAGGCGGCGTCGGCATCTCCGGCGGACAGTGGCAGCGCGTCGCCCTCGCCCGGCTGCGCCACCGCGTCACCACGCCCGGGCCGGACGGGCGCCTGCCGCACCTGGTCGTCGTCGACGAGCCGACCAGCGCCCTGGACGCCAAGGCCGAGATCGAGGCCTTCGAGAAGATCCGCGGCCTCACCGAACTCGGCGTCAGCATCGTCCTCATCACCCACCGGCTCGCCGCCACCGCCCGCGCCGACCGCATCTACGTCCTCGACCACGGCCGCCTGATCGAAGAGGGCACCCACGCCGAACTGATGGCCGAACCCACCGCCTACCGCGAGGCCTACCGCCTCCAGGCCGCCCAGTACGGCATCGGCGACCGGCTGCCCCGCCAGAGCACCACCGGACCCGACCCCCGGGAGACGACGTGAGGCCCTTCCACCCCACCTACGGGCAGCAGCCCTGGCCGGACGGACTGCGCGCCCTCCAGGTGTACGCCCTGCCCGACCTGCCGCCCGGTTCGCCCCTGCACACCCTGCTCGCCGACCTGCGCAAGGCCCTTGCCGGTTTCCCCGTGCTTCCGGTGCCCGACGACCGCACGCACATCACCCTCGACATGGTCACCTCCGGCCCCGCCGACACCGTCACCGAAGCCCAGCACCGCGACCTCGCCGACCACCTGCGCGCCGCCGTGGCCGGGACCGGGCCGCTCCGCCTCCAGGCCGGCTCCCCGATCGCCTACCGCACCGGCGTCCGCCTCGACCTCCACCCCGACGGCGAACTCGCCGCCCTCCAGCACCGCGTCCGCGGCGCCGTCCACCGGGTCTTCGGCCCCGACTCCACGGCCTACCCGCTCGGCGTGCTCCACGCCACCGCCGCCTACGCGGCCGCCGACACCGACACCGACGAACTGGCCCAGGCCATCCACCGGGTCCGGCCCGGGCACGCCCCGTTCACGGTGAGCCGGATCATCGTCAACGAGGTGTACTGGCGGCGCGTCCCGGTGGCCGGCACGGATCTGCCGGGCCGTCAGATCTGCTGGGACACGCTCGCCACCGTCCCGCTCGACGACCAGGCGTACGGGCCGACGCGGTCGGTGGCGGGTGCGGCGGGTGCCTGAACCCGTCGATCGAGCACCTCGCGCATGGACCGCCCACCGACGTCACGGAAGGCGTCGTCCCACCAGTGGGTGTCGACCGCTTCCGGCCGGAGGTCGCTCAGGCGCGTGA
Organism: Kitasatospora sp. NPDC059599; assembly: GCF_042735125.1. NCBI lineage: Bacteria > Bacillati > Actinomycetota > Actinomycetes > Kitasatosporales > Streptomycetaceae > Kitasatospora > Kitasatospora sp. NPDC059599. The sequence continues at coordinate 42,214 of NZ_JBHWCL010000021.1, forward strand.
ATGCCGCGCGGAGGTTCGGCGCGAAGTCGTCCGGCAGCCGGTACTCCAGCATGTCGAAGGCCGTGGGCCGGACGAGCCAGGGCCCGATCGTGCGGGTCAGCAGACCGGCGAAGTCCTCGTCGGTGAGCTGCGCTTCGGCGATCGCCTGCCCTGACGCTCCTTCCAGCAGGGTCCCGAGCGTGCCGGCGAGCGTTCCTTCACGTCGTGGTGTCAGGTACTCGGCACTGAAGCGCTCGAACTTCTCCGTGTGCATGTCGACGAACGACTTCAGCGAGGCCGTCGTCTCCGGATGGGTCAGCGCCATCCGGCGGATCAGGTCCCTCTTGCTGCCCTTGCAGGCCGTGTCGATGTCGAGCACGGCCATGACGGTGAGCATGTCGTAGGCCCAGGTGCGTCCGCCGAGGGCGAAGTCGGTGGCACCGACGAGTCCGCGGGTGGCCGTGGAGTCCAGCACGATCGAGCCGCTGTCGCCCTCCTGCGCTGCCGGGTCTCCGGGGTCCGAGCGGATCTGGAACAGGGTGTTGCCCACCCCCAGCAGGACGATCTTGCCGGTAGCCGACTGCATCTGTTGGGTGACACCGATCGCCTCGACCGTCCCGCTCTGGAGACGGGTGGTGATCCCGCGACGGAGGACCCGCTCCCCGAGGGACGGCGGGAGGACGACGAAGGGGTGCTTCCCGGGGATCTCCAGGACGGAGAACTGCGGTCGCACCGGGGGATCGAGAGCGACGATCCCGGCATCCACCGTGCATTCGAAGGCGTTCTCGGACCCCAGCGGCGCGCGGTAGAACGGCACGATCCGCCTGCTCCGGCCGATGAACTCGGCCGGGAAGACGCCTCCGGCCCACGGCTGGAGCACGCGGGTGTCGGGCGGCAGCTCGAAGAGCCGGTCCGGGTCGCAGAGTACGTGGTTGTTGGTGAGGAGCACCGCGTCATAGGGCCACTGGCGGTCGTAGAACACCCCGGCGACCGTGCCCAGCATCGGGACCATGCTCTCGATCATGCAACCGCCCGGGACGGGGCGGTACTCGGCGAAGTCCACGGGCCCCGCGCAGAACCGGGGCATGGCCGTCTCGACGACGTCGGTGCGAACGGTCTCGCCGTTGACGGTCAGTTCATCGGGAACGCGCTGCAGTCGGGAGAGGTGCGTCGGCGGTTCCTTCCGCGACACATTGACGGTCACGCCGACGGTCTCGGTCCGGCGACCGGCCACGACCTTGTAGGCGACGCCCACGCCGGTCACGTTGGGAAGTCGCAGCAGCTCAGCGGTGTGGGCGCGGGCTGCGGCGAGGGGCGCCCGTGGCGGTTCGGGTTTCTGCGAGGCATGGGACATGGGGGCTCCTCGGTCCGGGCGGAGCGCGGGTGCGGCCCTCGCAGAAGACCGTCCCGGCCGTCAGAAGCGTTCGGTGGAACGTCCGTTGGTGGAAGTCCGTCCGTGGACGTGGGCCGGTGGACGTGGGCCGGCGTCATGTCGGCCGGTGGAATCCCGGCCTGCGCCCCCGTACGCACCCCTCACTGTGATTCTAGTCAGTCCTGCCCCGTGCGCACCCGCGCCTCCGCCGCGGTGCCGGGGGGCCGCGGGAGCCCGCCGCCGGTCGTCTCGGGGCGGGCGTCTCGGGGCGGGCGGGGCCGGCTTCCGTGCCGGACCTCAGGCGAGGACCGCGGGCTTGAGCACCCGGGTGCACCACTGCTCGAAGCTGGTGGGGGAGGAGGTGGCCGGGGTGCGGGTGACGCCGGCGTCGAGGCCCTCGTCCTTGGCCCGCTTCATGTCGACGACGGCCCGGACGAACTCCTCGTCGAGGCCGTAGCCGACGAGGGCGGTGTGCATCTCGTCGAGCGGCTGGCGTTCGTAGCGGACGGGGCGGCCGAGCTGTTCGGTCATGATGCGGGCCAGGTCGCGGGGGGACAGGTCCTGCGGCCCGAGGACGGGGACGCTGCCGGTGCCGGTCCACGAGCGGTCCAGCAGCAGGGCTTCGGCGGCGGCCGCGATGTCGGCGACGGCGACGAGGGGGACCTTGCGGTCCGGGTCGACGGTGTCGGTGAAGACGCCGTGCTCGCGGATCGAGTCGGCCTCCTCCAGGAGGTTCTCGAAGAAGGACGGGTTGGCCAGGGCGCGGTAGGAGACGCCGGAGCCGGCGATGAGGTCGTCCATGGCGAGGGAGGCGGTGACGAGGCCGGCCCGGTCGGCGAGCGGGGTGCCGCGGCCGAGCGCGGACACGCCGACGACGTGGCGGACGCCGTGGGCGGCGAACGCCTTGACGGCGGGTCGGGTGAAGCCGCTGAAGCCGTCCCGAGGGGGGAGGGAGGCGTCCGGGGGGACGAGCCAGAAGACGGCGTCCGCACCCTCGAAGGCCCGGTCGAGGACCGCGGCGTCCCCGTGCGAGCCGGTGACCACCTCGACGCGGCTGCGCGCCGCGTTCGGAAGCCGCGCGGGATCGCGCACGATCACGCGCAGGTCCTCGCCGGCGGCGGGGGCGGACTCCAGGAGCCGGGGGAGCAGGTGACGGCCGATGTTCCCGGTGGGAGCAGTGATGACGATCATGAAAGAACCTCGTAGGTCGTGCCGGTGCGGTACGTCCCTCATCCTGCTGAGGACCACTGCGGCGCGACAACGGGAACTTCGGCACGGGATCATTGACGGAAACGGAAAAGTGCTGGTGGGAGGCCCGGATCGGGCGCCGTCGGCGCAGAATCCCGCGATCGCTCCCGGCGCCCCGCCGGCCGGGGCAGGACGCCCGGCCGGGGCAGGACGCGTGACCGATGGACACCTGGCCGGGGCAGGACGCCTGGCCGATCAGGACAACCGGCCGGGGCAGGCCGCCTGGCCGATCAGGACAACCGGCCGGGGCAGGCCGCCTGGCCGATCAGGACCCCCGGCCGGGTCAGGACGCCTGGCCGATCAGGACCCCCGGCCGGGTCAGGACGCCTGGCCGGGCCAGGGGACGTCGACGGTCACCGCCGCGCCGTAGTCGACGCCCGGCACGGAGAACCCGTACAGGCGCCGGACGTGGGCGCGGAACCAGTCGAGGTCGGCGAGGCCCGCGATGGTGTCGGTGGTGGCGGCCTCCCAGCGTTCGGCGACGGCCGCCTGGACGTCGTCGGCGAGTTCCCAGGTGTCCAGGCGGATCCGGCCCTCGTCGTCCGGGGTGAGCGGGGCGGCACCGGTGAACTGGTCCCAGAGAGCCGCGAGTTGGTGGATCGGCGGGACCAGGCCGTCGCCGAGGACACCGCGCAACAGGCCGGTGTACAGGGCGATGCCCGGGATGGCGGTGGAGGACTGGGTGACGGCGGCGCCGTTGACGGAGGTGACGGCGCGCCCGCCCACCGTCCTGCGGAGCCGCTCGTCAAGGGTGCGGGCGGTGGCCTCCAGGTGGGCCTTGGCCGCGCCGATGGTGCCCTGCCGGTAGATCGCCGCCGTCAACGGCGAGCCGATGTACGACAGCGCGGCGGTGGTGAAGCCCTCGGCCAGGAGGCCCCGGCCGGCGAGGTGGTCGATCCAGCGTTCCCAGTCCGCGCCGCCCATCACGGCCACGGTCTGTTCGACGTCGTCGCCCCCGGCCGCTTCGGTCTCGACCTCGCGGACCTCGGGGACGCCCTGCTCGTCGAAGACGAGCGTCTTGGTGCGGTCGGCCCGGCCGATCGGCTTCAGGACGGAGGCGTACGTGGCGCCGCTGTCGGGGTCGGTGCGGCGGGGTGCGGCCACCGAGTGGATCAGGAAGTCCAGCCTGCCGCCGAATCGTTGCTCGATGAGGTCGGCGACCCGGTCCTTCATCGCGTCGGAGAACGCGTCGCCGTTGAGGAAGACCAGGTCCCGCCCGGCGGTGCGGGCGAGGTCGGCGGTGGCCGCCGTGCGGTACCAGCCGGCCGTGGCGGTGCGCCGGTCGGTGGCGGCCTTCTCGAAGGACACCGCGATCCCGCGGATGCCGGCGCGCTTGAGCCCGGCGAGGGTGGCCGCCAGGCCGTATCCCGCGGAGGAACCGACGATCAGCGCCACCGGCCCGGCACCTGACGGCACGTGGTCGGGCGCCGGGCAGCTCTGCCACATGTCGGCCACCAGCTGCCGGCAGCCCGCGGGGTGGGAGTCGAGGAAGAGGAATCCCCGGTTGCGGGGGGTGAGAACGCGCTCGCTCACGACGGCAGTCCTTCGGTCGGGCCGGAACAGGATCGCGGCGACCGCCCGGGCCGCCGCACCGGTGCAAGTCTGGGACCGCACGGAACGCGGGCAGGAGCCCTGCCCGGGACAATGATCACGAGCCGATCTTGGAGTGTTGCCACATCGCGGGCGTGGCCGGCCCGGGCTCGGGTGCCGGCACCGGCCCGGGTGCGGGCGGCGGTCACCGCACGTGCGGGTGGGCGGTGGGGCCGGCGCCGGATGCGAACCACCACGGAGACGGAAGCGGCCGTGCAGCGGGAGCACACGCCGGCGGACCGGGAAGGCGACCGCGGTCCACCGCCCGGGTGTTGACCGTACGTCAGGGGCGGTAGTCGGTGAGGCCGTGGGTGGGGTGCCAGCCCTGGGTGCGGGCGCGGGTGAGGTCGAGGACGACGCTGCGGCTGAGGAGGTCGACGGCGTACGGGGTGAGGCCGGGGACGCGGCCGGTACGGGCGGCGAGGCGGGCGAGGCCGGCGGGGAGGTGGGTGATGCGGGCGGGGAGGCGGTGGGCGGTGAGGACGTGGCGCAGGGCGGCGTCGCGGCGGTACGGGGTCGCGTCGGCGATGTTGTAGGCGCCGGGTGGCCAGGGCGGGGTGCCGGTGAGGCCGAGGGCGGCCAGGCAGGCGTCGGTGAGGTTGGCGACGGCGGTGAGGCTGAGCGGGATGTCACGGCCGGGCAGCGGCAGCAGGCCGTACCTGACGCGGGCGAGCAGTTGGGGGAGGAGGTGCGGGTCGCCGGGGCCGTAGACGGCGCGGGGGCGCAGGACGACGGCGCCGGCCGTGAGGGCGAGCCGTTCGGCGGCGGCTTTGGTGCGGCCGTAGCCGTTGAGGTGGCCGGCGGTGGTGGGGTGGTCCTCGGTGAGGGGGCGGGTGGTGCTGTCCGGCCGGGTGGTGCGGGCGGCGTCGGGTCCGCTGGTGCGGGCGGGGGTGCGCGGGTCGTAGACGCTGGCGCTGCTGACGTGGACGAGGGGACGGCCTGCGGCGGCGCGCAGGACGCGTTCGGTGCCGGTGACGTTGACGGTGTGCTGGTGGGCTTCGGCGGGGTGGCCCGGGGGCAGGTCGGCGACTGCGGCGGCGCAGTGGACGACGAGGTCGGCGTCCGTGAGGTCGGGGTCGCCGGCGGTGGCGTCCCAGGGGCGGTGGCGGCCGACCGGGCCGGGGCGGCGGCCGTGGCAGGTGACGTCCAGGCCGAGGGCGGCTGCGGTGCGGGCGAGGTGGGCGCCGCAGAAGCCGGTGGCGCCGGTGATCGCGAGGCGCATCAGGGCCTTCCGGGTCGGAGGGTGAGCTCGGCGTAGCCGGGCAGGGCGGAGCGGCGGTCGACCCGGGCGCGGGTGACGACCGGCTGGAGGGGCGCCAACGCGAGGAGCACATCGGCGAGTTGGGTGCGGGCGAGGCCGGCACCGGGACAGGCGTGCGGTCCGGCGCCGAAGACGGCCTGGGTGGCGTCCCGGCTGACGGCGGTGGGATCGCCGGCCGGGGGCCGGCGGTGGGCCCGGGCGGCGTGCCGGGCGACCAGGATCAGCCGGTCGCCGGCCCGTACGGGGTGCCCGGCGAGGGTGGTGTCGGCGGCGGCGACGCGGGGCAGCAGCGGGGACGGTGCGGTCAGGCGCAGGAGTTCGGCGGCCAGGCGGGGCGCGGTCGTCTCGTTGACGGCGGGCCAGAGTCCGGCGTCGGCGCACCAGGCGACGGCCCGGGGCACGGCGGACACGGTGGTGTTCACGGCGGCGACGACGACCATGGCGTCGCACGGCCCGGGCAGCAGGGCGGTGAGCCGGGCCGCGGCGGCGGCCGCGCCTGGCCCGCGGCGGCGGAGGCCGGGGAGGTGGTCACGGGCGGCGTGGGCGGCGGCCTCGGCAGCCGCGTGCGCGAGCCGGTGCGGGCAGCCCGTCGCGCCGGTCAGGGCGGCGGCGGTGACACCGGCCAGCTCCCTCGCCAGCGCGACGAGGTCGATGTCGAGGTCGATGCCGAGGTCGAGGTCGCCGTCGGCTCGCTCCGGGATCCGTTCGGTGAGGACGGCCTGCCAGTGGGGGCGGATCCGCTGCAGCGCGGCGGTGTTCAGACTGGCGGAAAGGGCTCGGCGGGCGGTGCGGTGTTCGGCGCCGTCCTGGTCGAACAGCACGTCGCCGGCGGTGAGTTCGGCGGCCGCGCCGCCGGTGGTGCCGGATGCGGTGCGGTCCAGCGGCACCCGGGTGAGCGCCTCGTGGTAGGCCGCGGTGCCGTGCACCAGCAGGGTGCGGCCGAGCCGGACCACGGGGCGGCGGCGGGTGGCGGCGAGCAGGGCGAAGAGCAGCGGGTGGCTGTGGGTGTAGACCCGGCGGTCGCGGCGGCGGGCCCGGCGGGAACGGGCGGCGAGGGACGCGACGTCGAGCCGAACCGGCCCGCCGGCGAGGCCCGTTCGGGCGGCCGGCGGGCCGGGTGGGCGGACGGCTGGGCGGACGGGCGAGGGCACGGGCGGGTGGTTCATCGTGTCAGCTCCCTCGCGCAGTGGGCGGCGGCCGCGGCCCGGTCGGGTTTGCGGGAGCGGCCCGCGAGCGGGACCTCGCCGAACAGGACGGCGTCGGGCCGCGCCGCGCCCATCCGGTCGAGCGGGCCGCGCAGGGCGGCGCGCAGCCGTCGCGGATCCGTACCCGGGGCGGGCTGGACCAGGGCGACCAGTCGTTCGTCACCGTCGCCGGCCGGAACCCCGACCAGGACGGCGAGTTCGACGCCCGGCAGGTGCAGTGCCGGTTCGTACAGGCCGGGATAGATGTTCTCGGCGCGCCGCAGCACCATGTCCTTGAGCCGGCCGGCGAGGACGATGCGCCCGTCCGGGGTGAGGCCGGCGCGGTCGCCGGTGCGTACCCAGGGGTCGGGCTCCTCGCCGAGGTAGCGGTGGCGAACGCCCGGTCCGGTGAGCAGCAGTTCGCCGGTGCCGTCGCCCGAGCCGGTGCCCGTACCGTCGCCGGTGCTGTCGCCGTCGCCGTCGCCGTCGCCGTCGCCGTCGTCGTCGCCGCCCGAGCGCTTGCCGGAGCCGTCGTCGGCGAGACGGGCGTGGACGCCAGGCAGGGGAGCGCCGACCAGGTCGCCGTCCCCGTCGTAGGCACTCTTGTCCGCCTCCTCGACCGCGGCGGCCGGGAACAGCTCGGTCAACGCGTAGACGCTCCAGGCCTGTTCGGCACCGGACTGCTTGACGCGCCGCAGCAGACCGGCGTCGGCGGGGGCGGAGCCCGTCCAGACCCGGCCGGTGAAGCGGGCCCCGGCGGCGAGCGCGGCGCGCAGCTGCGGTGGGGTGAGATAGGTGTGGGCGGGGGCGAGCCGGGCGAGCTGGCGGCCGAGTGCGGCGGGCCGGCGGGCGGGCAGGGCGACGGTGGCGCCCGCGGCGAGTGCCGGGACGAGGACGAAGAAGGTGCCGCCGAGGACGACCGTCCCGGGGCGTGGGGCGACCAGGTCGGCGACGGTGCGCAGCCCGGCGGCCAGGCCGTCGCGGGTGTGCACGACGGCGCGCGGACGGGCGGTGGTGCCGGAGGTGAAGACGATCACCGCGTCGTCGCCGTCGATGCCGTCGATGCCGTCGAATCCGCCGGCGATTCCGCTGCCGCTGCCGATGCCGTCGCGGATACCGCCGTCGAGGCCGTCGCCGGCCCCGAAAGCGGCGGGCGGGGCGGCACCGGCCGGGCGTAGCCGCGGGGCGCAGCCAGGCAGGCGGCGCCCCAGGGTGGCGACCGGTCCGAGCGCGGCGAGGCGGGGCAGTGCGAGGTCGGCGCGGCGGGCGAGGGGCCCGGCCCAGCCGGCCACGGCCTGGGCGGCGGCGTCGGCGAGGACGAGGTCGGGGTGGGCCAGGGCGAGCCGGGCGGCGAGCACGTCCGGCCCGGCGGTGGGGTCGAGGACGGCGATGCGCAGGCCCAGCCGGTGCGCGGCGAGCATCACCGCCAGCGCGCGCGGTCCGGGGCGGACCGCGACGCCGACGGTCGCGCCGGGGCCGAGGCCGCGGGCGTGCAGGGCGGCGCCGTAGCCGTCGGCGAGGTCGGCGAGTTCGCCGCGGCGGATCACCGGGCGGACGGCGCCGGTGCGGGTGTGACGCAGGACGGCGGGCCGGTCGGGGTGGACGGTGCGCAGGGCGTGGGCGAGGCGTTCGAGCACGGCAGGGGCTGCTTTCGGGGCTCGGGGGCGGTAGGGCCACCGGAACGGAGGAACGGAGGAACGGAGGAACGGGGGCCGGAGGCCTCAGCGGACGTCGACGGGGCGCGGGCCGGCGCCGCGTTCCAGGTACCAGCGCGCCGTGCCCAGTACGCCGTATGCGCGGATCCGCCGGGTGGAGTTCTGCACCACCATGTCGCGGCTGCGCACCACCGCCGTGGTGTGCAGGCGGACCTTGTTGAGGAAGGCCCGGTCGGTGGGGGAGGGTCGGCGGGGCATGCCGCCGACGGCCTGGTACAGCTCGGCGGTGATCGCCATGTTGTTGCCCGCGTGCATCCGGTACGGCGTCAGGTAGCCGTGCCGGCGGCGGTGCGCGGGCCGGATCCGGCCGAAGAAGGCGCCGAGCGCGACCAGCACCAGGAACACCGCGCGCCCGGCCGGCCCGTGCTCGTCGCGGCGGGCGGTGACCCGGCCGCAGACCAGCCCGCCCGAGGCGACCATGGCGGCCCGGGCGGCGGCCGTCCAGCCGGGTTCGGGCAGGCAGTCCGCGTCGGTGCGGGCGAGCAGGGTGGCGCCGCGGGCGATGGCGTGGCGGAACGCGGTGTCCACCGCGGAGCCGACGCCCTTCTCCGGTTCGACCAGCACCTCGACCGGGAACGGCGCGCGGGCGGCGAAGTCCCGGACGGCGGCGGTGGTGCCGTCGGTGGAGCCGTTGTCGACGACGAGCAGGGTGAAGTCCCGGTCGCGCTGGGCGGCGAGGGCGTGCAGCACGCCCCCGATCCGGGCCTCCTCCTGGTAGGCGGGGACCACCACCCACAGGTCGGTCCTCACGACGCCTCCCAGACCATGGCCATCAGGCTGACGCCGCCACCGAGACCGATCAGCAGGACCTTCTCACCGGGCGTCAACGTTCCATGAATCCGGTCGAGTTGCACGCCAAGCGTGGCACTGGCGACGTTGCCGAGCTCCGGCACGGTGACCACCAGCTTCTCCGCCGGTACCCCGGTCAGTTCGACGAAGCCCTCCAGGTACGGGACCGTCACCTGGTGGACCAGGACGCGGGCGTAGTCGTCCCAGTCGAGGCCGGTACGGTCGGCGAGCCGGGCCAGGACGGCGGGGCCGATCTCCTCGAAGATGCCGCGCAACTCCTTGCCGCCGCCCCGGAAGTAGCTGTGTTCGTCACCGCGCGGGTGCCGGGAGCCGCCGCCGGGAATGCCACCGGCCTCCCAGTGCTGCGAGGCGGTGGCGGTCTCCACCTCCAGGATGCCGCCGCGCTCCACGGCTTCGACGACGACGGCCGCCCCGGCGTCGCCGAAGGTGTAGCCGGCGAAGCCCTCCCGGACCTCCTTCGCGGAGACCGGAGTGCGGCGCATCGCCCGGCTCGGGGTCTCGCCGGTGACGACCAGGGCCCGCCGGGCCCGTCCGGCCAGGATCATCGCCCGGGCCAGGTCGATCCCGTTGAGGAAGCTGTTGCAGGCGTTGCTGACGTCCAACGCGTGGGCGTGTGTGCCGAGTTCGGTCTGCACGATGTGGGCGGTGGCCGGTTCGCAGACGTCCCGGGTGGCGGAGGCGAACAGCAGCAGGTCCACGTCCCGCGGGTGCAGCCCGCGCGCGGCGAGGGCCCGCCGCGCGGCGCCGACGGCGAGGGTGGAGGCGAACTCGTCGTCGGCGGCGAAGTGCCGGGTGCGGATGCCGGTCGCCTTCTCGAACAACCCGTCCGGCAGGGCGAGCCGGCCGCCCGCGCAGACCTCGTCCTGGAGCTGCCGGGAGCCGAGCCGGCGGGCGGGCAGATGGGAGCCGACGGCGGTGATGCCGATCCTCGGTATCGCTGCTGGATGCATGCTTCCCATGCTCCGGCGCTCACGGGCCGGCGAGCCTGAGTACGGGTACTCATCCCGGCCCGACCGGCTACCCGGTTCGGTCCGGGGCCGGCGGACCGGTGCGGTCCTGCTCCGGTGCAGAACTCCGTTTCACCGCCCTTGCCTTGGTTTTCGTGCGCACCGGTGGCGAGGTCTGGCAGACTCCGTGGCCATGCCCCCAGTTGTGAGCGAGCTGCGCGGCTGGCTCGCCGGGTTGGACGACGACCAGCTCGGCCGACTCCTGCAGATCCCGACGAACCTCCCCGTCGCCGCTGGTATCCGGACGCAGGGAAGAGCCCCGGGCAGCGGGTGGCGCCGGCGCGAGCTGCGCGCCGCGCGGACCCACCTCGCGACCCTGCCGCTCGCCGGGCTGCGACTGATCACCCGCCAGGCCGGCGGCTACGCGGCCCATCTGCTCGCCCACGGTCACGACTGCCCGGAACAGGACGCGCTCTCCCCAGGGCCGGAACAGCTGCGGCAGATGCTGACCGACCTCGAACCCTTTCTGGCGCGGGCCTATCTCCACGCCCTGGCCGATCTGGACCCCTCGGTCCTGGGACCGTACGGGGAACAGCTGCCCGAACTCGCCGCCTGCGCCGACGCGCCGGGCGTACCGGTGCGGTGCTCCTGCGGCGGCACCTCACCGGAACCGTCCGATCCTTCCTGCCCGACCCCCGACCCCCGAGTCAGAGAGTCACGATCAGGTGAAGAACCAGCCCGCCACCGCTGCGGAACTCTCGCTCTCCGCCGCCGAATTGCGCGAGACCGCGAGCGGACTGGCGGCCGTGCTGCGCGCCACCGCCGACCTCGCCGACGCCGGACGGCCGGTCGGACCGGACCTGGTGGAGGCGCTGTCCGCCTACACGGACGCTCGGGAGGCGCTGCGCGACCGGCTGGCAGCGGCAGCGGCAGGGCACGGATGGCCGGCGGACGGGAGTTTCACCGACCTCGACCGGCTGCTCGCCGAGCTCGCCGAAGCGGAGGACGACGCCCGCAACCGGGAGGCCAGGATCGCCGACCTCCGGGGCCGGTACGAGAAGTACGCGGACCTCCTGGCCCAGGAGGAGGACGAGATCGTCCGCGCCCACCTCGCCCAGGCCCGGGACCGCATCGCCGAGCAACTCACGGAGTCGGGCGGCGAGCCGGTGGGAGAGCCGCCGGCAGCGCCGGTCTGGGAGTCGCCGGCGGCGCCGTCCGCGGTGCCCGAGCCCGTGCTGCCGCACCAGCGGACGGAGGCCGGGGGCGACACCCCCGGACAGCAGCCCGAGGACGGCGCCGTGACGGTCACGGAGCTGCCCGACAGCCCCGGCGCGGCGTCGTCCTGCGCACCGTCGCCCGCGGTGCAGGACGACGGCGCACAGGACGACGGTGCGGAGGCCCGTGACCCGGACGCCCCGGCCCGGAACACCGGCGCGGACGCGGACGCCGCCACCGACCACGACCTCACCACCTCGGACGCGCCGGAGGCCGCTCCCGAGCCCGCCCCCACCCCGGAGGCCGTCCCGGAGCCCGCCCCCGACCCGGTGCTGGAACACGACCCGGCCCCGGCCCCGGATCCGGAGGGCGAGCGCCCCCCGGTCCTGCCCTGGTCCCAGCGCGCCCAGGAGCAGCTCCCGGTCGAGACCCTGATCCGCCAGGGCCGTCTCGCGGAGGCCTTCTGGTTCACCCGGGGCTCGGACGAGTCGGTGTTGCGCTCCGACACCCTGGCGTTCGCCGAGGCGGCGTTCGCCTGCGACGACGAATCCGCCGCGACCGCGGTGCTGGTCGCGTTCGGGCACAGCGCCGCGGAGTTCCGGGACGACCGGACCGCCCAGGTCGCCGCGACCGTGGCGGCGCTGCGTGCGGGCCTGGTGGCGGGGTGGCCGAACGACCTGCTCAGCCAGGGCGAGCCGGGAGCGGGCCTGCCCGAGCCCTGGGCCCAGCTCGTGGACGCCGCCACGCAGACCGTCCGGCACTGCCGTCGCCTCGACCCCAGCGGGGGCTGGCTGGTCGACTCCACCCTGCCCGGTGTGACCCGTGAGCTGATCGGCGAGGAGGCCCGCGGCCTGCTCGCCGAGCTGCCCCGGCGCCGCATCGGCTACGAGCGGGCGACCCAGGTGCTGGCCCGTCTGGTCTCCGAGGGACAGCCGCTGGGCGTCACCCTCGGCGCGGTCGTGGCCTGGGCGGACGGCGAGGCCGGTCTGCCGGAGCTCGACCAGGTCGCCGAGTTCTTCGCGCGGCGCGACGCCGGAGAGCGGCTGATCGAGGCCGCCGACGCCCTGGTCGCCAGCCCGATGCAGGCCAAGGAGTCGATCGAGGCCAAGGCCAAGCGTGCCCTGCTGCGGGCGATCACGAGCGTGGGCGACCTGCTGGCCCGGGCTCGGAACATGGCGGCCTCGCAGGCCGCCACCCGGGCCGAGTCCGGTACCTCCCTGAGCCCGCTGCTCGCCGCCGTCTCGAACGAGCAGCCGCTGCCGGGTGTGGACGGCGCGCTGCTCGACCTGCTCTGCCAGTGGCTGCGCGGCGAGGGCCCGCGGAGCACGCCGCTGGTCGTCGCCGACGACTCCGAGGGTTTCCCCGAGGACCTGCGCGAGCACCAGCCGGACACCCGGCCCCTGCTCGCGCTGACGGCGTTGCCCCGCAAGGCCGACGGGAGCCCCGACCCGGACGCGGACGGTTTCGCCGACGCCCTGCTGCCCCTCCTCGCCCGCGTCGACGCCGAGGCCGCCCTGCGCGAGCACTGCGAGTACGGCGACATCCACCTCGCCGAGGACCTGGCCACCGCCCTCGCCCAGGGCGCCGTTCCGGTCGTGGACGGCGCCGCCGTCCGGCTCGCCGACCAGGCCCGGACCATCGAGGCGGCCCGTACGGAGTGGACGGCCCGGCTGCGCACCGAGCACGCCACCGCCTCCGGCCTGCTGGCGGAGCTGCGGACCCAGCAGACGCTCGACCCGGCCACCGCACGGGAGTTCAGCGGTGAGCTGCTGCGCCTGGAGCTGCCCCGGCCGGCCGGCGCCTACCGCGCCACGGTGAGTCAGATCGTCGCGCTCGCCGGGCAGTTGACGGAGGCGGTGCGCGAGTACGCGGTCAAGCTCCGCGCGGACATCGCCGAGCTGGACCTCACCGGGCGCGACCGCGCCCGGTTCGAGGAGCTCCTGGCCAACCAGGACACCGTCACCGCCGAGGAGTTCGTCTACCTGGCCAAACGCGGCGAACCGCTGCCCGACTGGAACACCTCCGACTGGGGCAGCGAGCTGACGGAGTTCATGGCGGGCCTGGAGAAGCCGATGGAGGCCGCCCGGCTCCCGCAGGGCTTCAGTGCCCGGCCGTGGGCCCTGCACTACGCCGCGGGGGACCTCACCGACGGCGTGCACCCGGCGCTGGACGCCTGGGAGGCGCTGTGCGACTCCACGCTGCGCAGCTCGGAGTGGCAGCGCCACCTCCAGCCCGTGCTGCGGATGCTGGGCCTGGAGCCCGAGCAGGGGTCCCTCGCCCCCGTCGAGGACGGCCGGCGCCGCTTCGGCCAGGTGCGGGGGACGGTGCGCGCGCGGGTGAGCGAGTCCCGTCCCGGGTACGTCGCCCCGCTCGGCTCGGCGGCCAACGGCCGGTACACCGTGGTGATCGTCTCCGAGGAGCAGGTCGGCCGCAGCGTGCTGGACCTGCTGGACGAGTACGACAACGGCGCCACGCTCATCCTCTACCTCTACCCGATGGGTCTGGCCGGCCGGCGCCAGCTGGTGGCCCGCGCCCGGGCGGGCATGCGGCAGGCACTGGTCGTCGACCCGGCGGTGCTCGGCTGGATCGCCGCCCGCTTCCCGCGGTCCTTCCGCGCCACCCAGCGCGTCACCCTGCCCTGGACGGCCTTCAACCCCTACACGCCGTTCGTGGCGGGCCTGGTGCCGCCGGAGGTGTTCTACGGGCGCCGTGAGGAGATGACACAGGTCGTCGACCCCCTCGGCGGACTGTTCCTCTACGGCGGCCGGCAGCTGGGCAAGTCGGCCCTCCTGCGCCGCGTGGAGGCGTCCTTCCCCACCGCGCCCAACCGGCAGGCGGTCTACATCGACCTGAAGGCCCGCGGGATCGGGGAGGCCGAACCGGCGGAGCGGATCTGGTACGAACTCGCCCGGGAGCTCCAGCGGATCGGGGTCCTGGACGCCAAGGGCTCGGCCGACGCCAAGCCGGACGTGGTCGCCCGTCAGATCGAGACCTGGATCATGGCCAACCCCGAGCGCCGCCTGCTCGTGCTCGCCGACGAGGCCGACGCGTTCCTCACCGCGGACTCCCGTTCCGCCCGCGGCCGCGGCGGCGAGAGCATCTTCCCCAACGTGCAGGCCCTCAAGGCCCTGATGGAACTCAGCCGGCGCCGCTTCAAGGTCGTCTTCGCGGGCCTCCACCAGGTCCAGCGCTTCAGCCACCTGTCGAACGTGACGACCCTGCACGGCGGCCCCGACGTGCTCGTCGGCCCGCTGCGCACCTCCGAGGCGCAGCGCCTGGTCGCCGAGCCGATGGCCGCGCTCGGCTTCGTCTTCGAGCACCCCGCGCTGGTGTGGCGGGTGCTGGCCGCGACGAACTACCAGGCTTCCCTGGTGCAGATCTTCTGCGACCAGCTCGTCTCGGCCCTGCGGGCCAAGCCCGCCGCCGACGCCCGGTGGCCCATCACCGTGACCGCGGCGGACGTGCGCGCCGTCAGCGCCTCGCCCAAGGTGCACCAGTACATCGCCGAGCGGCTGCGCATCACCATCAACCTGGAGGACCGCTACCGGGTTCTCGCCCTGGTGATGGCGCTGCGCAGCCTGGAGGACGGGCACCGGATCGGCTACCAGCCCGAACAACTGCTGCAGGAGGCGCGCCGGCACTGGCCGGACGGCTTCCGCGGCCTCACCGTCACTGCCGTGCGCATCTACCTGGAGGAGCTGGTGGGCCTGGGCGTGCTGGTCCAGCAGCCGGGCCACAACCCCACCTTCGCGGTCCGCAGCCCCAACGTCGTCAACATGCTCGGCACCCGGGACTCGCTCGAACTCGAACTGCGCGAGACCGAGTTCAGCCTCCCCTACGAGTACAACCCGCGCTTCTCCCGGCGTCTGCTCGGTCAGAACTCCAAGGGGGTGCAGAAGCTCAGCCCCCTCACCGAGGAGCAGCTGCACACCGTCACCGGCCAGGGGGTGAGCGCGGTGTGCGTGACCGACGCGTTCGGCCCGGACCTGGTCCTCAAGGCCGTCGAGGTCTACGCCGGCGCCCGCGGCATCACGGTCAGCCGTACGAACGGCCCCGACCTGGCCGCGCACCTCGCCGTACGGGCCCCGGAGCGGACCCCGCAGCTGGTCCTGGTCGACATGCGCCACCGCGGCCAGGCCGAACTGGACGACGCCCTCGCCCGGCTCCAGGCGCACACCGCCGTGACCCGGTCCCGCAAGAAGGCCCCGCAGGCCGTCCGGTCCGCGGTGATGCTGGTCGACCCGATGGGCGTCTACGCCCGCACCGACCTCGTCGGGGACGCGATCCGGCCCGGCCGGTGGACCGCGGACAGCCTGCGCGCCTGGCCGGAGTGTCCCTTCGACACTCCCGAGCGGCGCCGCCAGCTGGTGGAGGCCACCGGAGGCTGGCCCGAACTGGTCGAGGCGACCATCCACCAGGCCTCCCGCACCAACACCCCGCTGGAGGCCGCGCTCACCGGCATCCACACCGGCACCGCCACTCCCGAGTTCGCCCGCCGGCACCTGCAGCGGGTCGGGCTGGACACCGAACTGGCCGAACTGCTCACCCACTGGACCGAACTCCTGGACGCGCCCGAGGAGGACACCCCCGCGCGGATCGCGGACATCATCGGCGTACCGGAGGACCGGATCCTGGACCTGGTCCGGCGGCTGACCGACCTCGGCGTCCTCGACCAGGGGGAGAGCGGGATCTCGCTCGACCCGGTGACCTTCCGAGCGCTCGCGGCCCGCGCGTGACGGCCACGGGGACGCCCACGGGGACGCCCACGGGGACGCCCGCAGGGACGACCGCGGGGACGACCGCGGGGACGACCGCCGTGACGCGCGGCGAGGCCGGGCACCCCGGCCTCGCCGCCCTGCCCGGCGCCAGGCTCTGGCTGCGCCACGTCGCCGACGACCTGGAGGCGGGCACTAGCTGCCTGCTGCTGTTCCCCGCCACGATGCCCCGTCCGGAACCGCTCCTCGCCGACCTCCTGGCCGGCCAGCCGCACTGGCGCACGGTGCCACCGCCGGACGCCGCGCACCAGGGCCCCGCGGACCGGCCCGGCGTGGACCGCCCCGGCGTGGACCAGCCAGGCGCGGACCGGACCGGCGCGGACCGGGGCGCCGCTGAGGCCCCCGACGAACGGTTAGCGGCCGCCGCCGAAGAACCCCTGTGGTCCGGCCAGCTCCCCGTCCTGGACATCGACGACGACTTCGTCACCGGCGTCATGGCCGCGGCCTTCGGCACCGACAGCCCGGCACCCGCACCCTTCGTCCCGCGCGCCCGGACCGCCCCCGACCGAGCCCGGGGCATCGAGGCCCGACTCGAAGGCCTCCTCGACAGCCACCCCACCGGCACACTGCGGGACGTCTACCACCGGCTCACCACCGGCCCGCACACGGACGGCTGCGTCTACGTCGTCGACGCCACCCGCGAGGACGACCCCGAAGCCCTCGCCCACCTCCTGCTGCGCCTCCCCGCCGCGGCCAAGGAAGCCGGCCTGCCACCCCACCAACGCCCCAGGCTCCTCGTCGCCGCCACCCCGGACCACCTCCCCGCGGCCTACCCCGACCGGCTCGGCAGTGAGGACATCGCCGTCCACTGGTGGTGGGGCGCCCTCAGCCGGATCGACACCGCCGCGGTCGCCACCGTCAACCGGCCCCGTCGCAGCCGCTCCGCCCTCACCGGCCGGGGCCGGATCGAGGAAGCGGTCGCCCTCGCCACCGTCGTCGAGGTCTGCGGCCCCTACCTCGATCACGCGGCCCACCTCGCCACCCACTGGGACGGCCGCCCCGACACACTGCGCCAGGCCCTCGCCGCCGCCTGCGCGACACACCCCCCGGCCACCGCGGCCGCGCCCACGACCCATCGCACGGGCGGCCTGTCCGGCCGGCCCCCCTCCTCCCTGCGCGACCCGTGGAACGCGGGTGCCGTGGACTCCTGGGACGGCCACCTGCGAGCCCACCCCGCCGCCGTGCTCGCCGCCGGAGCGGAGCGGTCCCTGGACAAGCTGGTGTGGCTCGCCCAGAGCCGCACCCTGCTCCCGCTCATCGACGACGCCCGGGAGGCCCTGGTCACCGCCGTCCTGCCCAGCGCGCGCCTGCCCGCCGACCGACTGGCCGTCAGCTACGGCCCCGAGCGCCGCTCCCAGCCGGTCGCCGCCGCCACCACCGCGGACACCGCCGAGCTGCTGCGCGGAATGGAACTCAACATGCTGGCCCGAGCCAGGCGGGACGGGCACGTCAGGCTCACCCTCCCGCAGAGCGCCCGCCTCGCCGTCCTGCTCGACGCCCGCAACTGCCTATCGCACCGGGAACCGCTCCGCACCGAACCGTTGGCGAGGCTGTACGAGCACCTCAGCTCGTGACGCCGGCCGGCGCGGCCGTCGTTGCCGTGCCGTGCCGTGCCGTGCCGTTGTCGTAGCCGTTGCCGGCCGCCGGGGGTTCAGTGTCTCCTCGTCAGGTGGTCGAGGACGGTCCGGCCGCGGGTCGTCTGCCAGCGTGACCGTGCCTGGCGGATGACCGTGTCCCACTGCTGGCGGACCTCGTTGTCCGGCGGGCGCTCGCCGCGACCGATCCGGTCCAGCTCGTCCTGCACCTCCCGGCCGAGGGCTGCCGAGCCCACGGTCGCGAGCATGGCGCCGAACAGGGCGGAGAGCATGGCGAAGACCGCGCCGATCGCGCCGTAGCGGTCCGTGTAGGAGTTGAAGAGGCGGGGCAGGTACACGCTCATGGCCACCGAGTAACCGCCCAGCGCGGTCGCCCCGATGACCCCGAACGGCACGAGGTCGAGCCGGGGGATCCGGCCTGCGGACAGGAACCGGCCGCCCCAGATGAGGAAGGCGGCGGTCAGCGGCGCCTCCACGACGGCCGCTGTCAGTTCCAGCGGTCGGCGGCCGAGAAGGGCGTGCACCCAACTGCTCAGGGCGGTGTACACGGCCAGCAGGGCGATCCACTTCAGGCCGTTCACCGTGTTGCGCACACTCAACGGCTGGAGTTCCCAGCCCTGTTCGAAGAGCCGCTGGGCGGCCCGCGCGAAGCTCAGCACCGAGACGAGGAGGAAGGCGATCCCGAAGAGCCCCGCCGTGGTCCACCCGCTCGACGAGGCGAGGATGTGGCGGACGGCGTCGGCGCCGTCCCCGGTGAGGCCGTAGCGGTCGATGACGCGCTGGGCGATGTCCTTGCCGCCCAGGCGGACCACGACCGAACTGAGGAGGATGGCCAGCGGCACCAGGGCCGTCAGCGCGGAGGAGGCCAGGGCCATCGAGCGGTCGAAACCCACGAGCCGCTGGAACCGGCTGACCACGCGCAGCGCGAAGGCCGGGCGGAGCCAGAAGGTCGCCGCCCTCAGGATGGTCTCGCGGCTGATCCGTGTCGTGGGGCCCTCCGGCGTAGCGGTGGCGGGTCGTCGCCGGAGTGATCCTCCCGCGCCGGGTCCGATCGGGCCCGGCAACCCGCCGGGTGTGGTCCTTCGGGTGTCGCCGCGGAGGCGCAGCGCACGCGGGGTGAGGACGGGCGACGCGGGAGGGTCGTCACCGGGGGCCGGACACGGACGTACGGCCCCCGCCGCCTTCGGCAGCCCTCCCGGGCCGCGAGCCGGTGGCGGCGGAGCCCGTCGCCCCCACGGGTCAGCCCAGCGTCACGCCGCGCTCCCGGGCCAGCTCCTCCAGGCCGTACCGGGCCACGTGGTCGGCGTTGCCCAGGTCGATCGTCCGGACGCCGGCGGCGGCCAGCCGCTCGTTGACCTCGTCCAGGTGCTGCCGGACGAGCTGCTTCTCGGCGTCGGTGGTGCGGCCCTTGTGCGGCTTTCCGGCGTGCTCCAGGCTGGCGTAGTTGACCCGCTCCCTGACGCCGGCGGGAGCCGCCTGCACCGGGACGGTCCGGGCCACCCGCTTGGCGCCGCGCAGCACCTCGGCCATCGGGGCCGCCGACGCCAGCCGGTTGAACGCCTCGGCCTCCAGGACGACCGTCTCCGGCTCCTCGGCGTCCGGGTAGTGCAGCTCGACCGTCACCAGGTCGAGCGCCAGCTCCTCCACCGCGCCGAGCTCATCCGCCAGCGCCTCGATCTCGACCGGGCCGTCCTCCAGCTCGGGGTGCTGGCGCACCACGATGCGCACCAGGTCGCCGTCGTCCTCCACGTGCTTGCCGGTCAGGTCCGAGAACCGGATGATCTTCTGGCCCATGTCTGCCTCTCGCGATGACTGTGATCAGCCGAGAGCCTAGCCCGGACCGGCCCGCACCCGGTCGAACTGGCGATCGGTCAGCCGAGCGGCGGGCCGGCCGGGCCGACTGTGCATCGGATCACCTCCCCCGGTGCCCAGCCCGCGACGGCGGGCGCCGCCCGGTGGAACACGAACGCGTCGGAGTCGTCATCGGAGCCGACACCTCCTTCGACACCTGCCACGCCCCGGCGGTCCCGTCACGGCCAGGCTGCGCTCCCCGCTGTCGGTCACGGCCGTGATGCGCGTTCCCCCGGCGGCAGCGAGGATCCCGCCACGGGGTCAGGGCGTGGCGTTCCGCGGTGCTGGCTCCCGGTGGCGGCGGGCCGCGCGGACCGACCCGATGACGGCGTAGCCGAGGCCCACGCCGAGGAGCAGCGCTACGGCCGCGGGCCAGTACGACCACGGGGTGAGGGGCACGTCGGAGGACCCCGTGCTGTCGGCGATCGCCATGGCCATGAACGGACCGGGCAGGGCGAGCGGGGCCCACCACGGATAGCGACCGCGGGGGGCGCGGCGGGTGGCGACGCACCACGCGGTGAACAGCACGGCCGAGGCGAGGGCCCAGACCAGCTCCGCCGTGCCCTCGACGACCCGGCCGTCCGGGTGGTCGACGGTCGGGGCGGAGACGCCGTCGACGCTCACCTCGGTGGCGGTGCGTCCGTCGAGCCCGGTGGTCACCTGGACCGGGTCGCCGTACTGCAGCCCCCAGAGGTGGGCCGGCAGCGCGGCGAAGCGGAGTGTCCGCTGCTCGTCGTCCGACTTCCTGCGCACCGTCAGCTCGGCGCCCGAGCCGCCGTCCGCGTCCGGGACGATCCGAACGGTCCGGTGCGGCTCCACCGCCCGGCACCCGCCCGGATCGACGGGCGGCACGACCGTGCAGGACGGCGCCGAGTCGTAGCGCCGGGCCGCGTCCACGTCGTCGAGCAGCCGGACCGTGAACAGCATGGTCAGGACCGCCGCGACCAGGGCGAGGACGCCCGGCAGGACGCCGCGAAGCCGCCGCGACAGGCGCTCGCGGCTCTCGTCGCCGATCCCGGAAGACCCGCCGGTGTGCTGCTCCCACCGGGCCAGGACCTGGGCGAGCTTCAACGCGAAGTGAGGGTCGGGGAAGACGGGGTTCGAGCTGATACCGGGCAGGGTCCGTCGGCGACCGCTCACCAGGGTGATCCGCACGCTGACGGCTTCCCCGTTCGGGCCGTGCTGCCGGCGCTCCGCAACCCGGCGGATCTCCCGCCACGGGTAGCTGCGCACCCGCCCGAAGCCCCGATGGATCCGGATGCCGTCCTCCCCGACCGCGGTCCAGCTGCGCCGCTGCACGGCCAGGAACGCGGCGAACAGCACGGCGACCACAGCGATGACCGACAGCGCGCCGACCGGCCCGATCCGCAGCACGGCCACCGCGGTCTGGAAGGCGATCACGACCAGGGTCCAGGCCGCCCGGCGCCGATCGGCTTTGAGGTCCCCACCCCTGAAACGAAGTTCGTTCACCGCGGCAGGGTACGCCCGTCCTCCGCCCGAACCCAGGGCTGGGACACCGGCTGATGCCGGCGTCCCGGGAGGGCGGCCCGGCTTCGAGTTCACCCGTGGCCTGCGGACGGGACCGGGCGGGCCCGCCGCGACGCCGGAGCGACCGACGGGCCCGTCGTGAGCCGCGCCCGGGTGTCATCGGGGTACCGGTCGGTCGGCCGCCGCGGCGACGCCGGTGACGAGCGGACCGTCCGCGCTCAGGGAGCGGATGCGCGGTATCGGCGAGGGGAGCAGCCAGAGCAGTGACAGTGCTCCCCCGGCGGCGGCTGTGATCAGAGTGGTCCGGAGACCGATGTGGGTGGCGAGCACGCCTCCGACGACGGCGCCGACGGGGCGTACGCCGTAGTTCACCGTGCTGTAGGCGCCGGCCACCCGGCTGCGCATTCCGTCCGGAATCACCACGGCTTGCAGGGAGTTGAGGTTGACGTCGAACAGCATCACGCCGATCCCGGCGAGGAACTCCGCGACTCCGAGCGCCCCTGCGCGGGCCCAGTCGGGGCCGCTCGCGGTGGCGGCGATGGCGATGGGGGCGGGGAAGAGCACGGCGCCCGCCGCGATGCTGCGCCCCACGCCGATCCGTCGTGAGACCTTCGGGGCCAGCACCGCACCCGTGAGGGCGCCGGTCGATCCGATGCCGAACGCCAGCCCGATGGTCCCGGCGGAGAGGCCGAGCACCCGGTCGGCGAACAGGACGGTCAAGCCGGTGCTCGACACGAAGGTGAAGAAGTTGAGGGTCGTCGCGCAGCCGAGGCTCGCCCGTAGGACCGGGTGACGGACGACGAAGAGCAGCCCCTCTCCGGCCCGTCGCAGCAGCGAAGGTCCTGTCGTCGTACGGGCGGCGTCGGCCGGCTCGTCGACCCGGATCGGCCCGAGCAGGGCGGCCGAGGCCACGAAGGACAGGGCATCGGCGATCAAGGCGACGGGCGCGCTCAGGAGTTGGACGAGGGCGCCGCCCACCGCGGGGCCGACGACGTGGGAGGCGGACCGGCCGGCGCTGAGCTTGCTGTTCGCGTCGACGTAGGACGAGCGTGGCACGAGGTGGGCGAAGAAGGGCGGGTAGGCGGTGTTGAACAGAACGGCGGCGGCGCCGGTCAGCAGTGCCACGGCGTACAGCTGGAGGAGCGTCACGGAGCCCGTGAGGTAGGCGACGGGCACGGTGAGCAGCACGCCCGCGCGGACCAGATCGGCGAGGATCATCAGGCGGCGCTTGTGGAGGCGGTGGTCGACCCAGGCGCCCAGCACGACGGCGAGGAGGTTCGGGGCCCAGACGAGCGCGGTCAACCATGCGACCTGGCCGGCCGAGGCGTGCAGTGCCGCCACGGCGATCAGGGGCAGCGCCAGTTCGGAGATCCGGTCGCCGAACTGCGACACCGACTGCCCCGTCCAGAAGCGGACGAAGCGTCGGTTCCGCCACAGTGATGCCGAAGGGTCCTTGTCCGGTAAGGAGTTCATGCCATGCCGCCCGTCGGGTCGGCTGTCCTGTCGTCCGCCGGTTCGGCTGCCGTGTCGTTCGGCCGGTCGTCGGCCGCCTCCGGCAGGACGTAGCGCAGCAGCCGGACGCTGCGGCTGTCGTTCGGCCGTTGCGCAGGGTCGCGGGTGATGTAGGGCACGAGGACGCGCTCGATCGCGTCCTCGATGGCTGCGAGTTCCTCCGCGGAGACCACGATGCGGGTGTCGGCCAGCCCTGCCGGCTTGCGCCAGACCGGATCGAGTCCGGGTTCGGTTTCGGTCATCCACCGCTGCGGCAGGGTTGCGGAACGGGCGAACATCTCCCGGGACAGCACCCGTGCGGCGGACCGGCCCTCGTCGTCCTCCGGTGTCTCGAACCGGAAGCCCCGCGCCGCGGCCTCCCACCGCCGCTCGCGGCGGTCCGTTCCGGCCTCGGCGTCGCGGACCAGTCCGAAGCCGGCCAGGTGGCGCAGGTGCCAGCTGGTCACGGACGGGGTGGCTCCGACATCCGGTGACAACTGTGTGGCCGTTGCCGGCCCGTGCCGTTGCAGCCGTTCGAGGATCGCAAGCCGTACCGGATGTGCCAGGGCTCGCATGGCCTTCGGGTCGGTGATCTCGATGTCGCCAAGGCGGTTCTCATGCTCCATGGCGTGAGAGTGTTCTCTCATAATACGTGAGAGTCAACTCTCATGAATTGCCCGATGCGTCGAACTCCTCGGACTGTCCGGCCGGTTGACGGGAGGTGAGCCGGCCGCCCGGTACCTCCCAGGTGCCGCCGTCCGGGGTGGCGCCGTGCAGGCCGTCGAGGGTTCCGGGGCCGGTCAGGGCGGGCAGTCGGGGGTCGGCGAGGGAGGCGAACGCGACGGTGCGGGCCGGGTCGAAGCCGGTGGATCGGCGCAGGCGGCGGGCGAGGTGGGCGAAGCCGGGAACGGCGGCCGCGATCACCCAGGCGTCGGGGGTCTGGGCGGTCAGGCGGCGGGCGGGGCGCAGCCAGGAGGCGGCGTCCTCCGGCCAGTCCACCCGGGCGAGGACGGTGCCGCCGCGGGCCTGCCAGGCCTCGGCGAACGCGCTCGCGGCGGCGCGGGAGGCCTCGTCGCGGCCGTGGCCGATCGTCACGGTTCCGACGTGGGGGGGGTGAGTTCCGTCAACAGGCGGATGAGGGAGGCGAGTTCGGCTTCGGTGTGCGGGGTCGCGGGGTGGTGGGGACGTTCCGGCGGGATGTCCATCGGGTGTACTCCTCGGGCAGGCAGACGGCGCAGGGGCGGTACCCGGCGGCGATGGCGGCGGGCTCGTCGGCGAAGAACACCCGGTGCGCGACGTCGTGCCCGCCGGGCGACGGCCCGCCGTGCGGACGGCCCGCCGTGCGGACGGGCAGTCGAGCCGCTCGTAGAGCCGGTTCCGGCGGTGTCCGCCGAGGGTGCCCCGCACGGCCCGGTCCGGTCAGGGTGGAGCCGGGCTGCGGTCGGCTCACCGGGAAGGTGGGGTCGGGTGTGGTCACGAGGCGTCGTGGAAGACGAGGCCGAGGGTGTGGCGTCGGCCGGAGCGGACGGTGCTCACGCCGTGCCGCATCGGTGCGGCCGACCAGCCCCGCTTGGTCGCGACGGGCCGGTCGCGGGTGGTGAACACCAGGCCGCGGCCCTGCGGGAGGGTGGTGGCGGAGCCGCGGGACTGGGCGCGGGGGCGCTGCTCGGTCATGAGGAACTCGCCGCCGGTGAAGTCGGTGCCGGGGGCGTCGAGGCCGATGACGACCTGCAGCGGGAAGAGCATGTCGCCGAACACGTCACGGTGCAGGGCGTTCCAGTCGCCGGGGCCGTAGCGCAGCAGGATCTGCGCGGACCTGGTCTGGCCCGCCGCGTGGCAGCTCGCCAGCCACGCGTCCAGGTCGTCGGGCCAGGGGGCGGAGGTCCGGAGTCTGGCGGCCCAGTCGCGCGCGACGGGCAGCAGGCGGGGGTAGAGGGCTTCGCGCAGTTCCCCGACGAGGGCGGGCAGGTCGTGCGTGAAGTAGCGGTACTGGCCGGAGCCGAAGCGGTGGCGGGCCATGTCCACGGTCGTGCGGAAGCGGTCGGGCCGGTCGTAGAGGGCGGTGACCGCCCGGCACTCGGCCGGGGTGAGGAGCGGGCCGGTGAGGGCGTGGCCGTACTCGTCGAGCTCGCGCGCCAGGGCTGCCCAGTCGGTGCCGTCAGGGCGGGCGGCGTGGCCGGTGCCGTCAGGGTGGGCGGCTGCCGGGGCGGTGTCGGTCATCGGGTCCGTCCTCGCTGGTCGGGAGCGTGTGCTCGCGACGATGCCGCACTCCGCGGACGGACACCGGCGGCATTCGGACGGTGCATTCGGACGGTGCGTGCGGACGGTGCGTTCCGGTGCGCCCGGGCCGACCGCACCCCGGCGGCGCACCGCACCCCGGTGGTGCACCACACCCCGGCGGCGGCGCACCGCACCGCGCCACCGTCGGGGCGGGGACTCAGCCCAGGAGTGTGGCCACCAGCCGGTCGAGTGCCCGGATGTCCTCCGCGGGCAGGGCGCGCAGGGCGTCCGGCGGGGTGGTGAGGATGTCGATGGCGCGGGCGGCCTTCGTCGCGCCCTCCTCGGTGAGGTGGACCAGCTTGGAGCGGCGGTCGGCGGGGTTGGTGATGCGTTCGGCGAGGCCGCGCCGCACCAGGTCGTCCACGATGACGGTGGTGTACGGCGGGTCGGCGCCGAGCCGTTCGGCCAGCTCCCGCAAGGTGATCGGGCCGGCGGCGAGCCGGCGCAGCGCCCTGACCCGGCTGAAGCTCATGCCGAGGGCCTCGGAGACGGCCTTGCGGCGGTCGTAGCGTTCCAGCACGAGCGCGTTCATCCCCTGCCAGACCCGGGCCGCGATCCGGTCGTCGGCCTCGGTGGCTGCGGCGGTCCCGGCGGCCGGGTCGGTCTCGTCGCTCCTGTCGGTCCCGTCGCTCCCGCCGGTCCTGCCGGCTTCCGGGTGCCCGCCGGCGTCAAGGCGCTCCATCAGGCGTCCACCGTCTCCTTCGTCTCCCTGGTCCCCTCACCCGCCTCCTCGGCGGCGAGCCGCTCCGCTGTGCGTTCGGCGGTCGCCCGGGCCCAGCGGCCGGAAGTGAGCGTACCGGTGACCAGTACGGCGGCTCCGCAGCCGGCGATGATCCACCACGCGGTCCGCGCCGTGGCGGTGAACGTCTCGGGGTCGGTGTGGGCGGCGCCGGCGACCAGGGCGCCGATCACGGCCACGCCCAGGGACTGGCCGACCTGCCGGCTGGTGGAGGCGACGGCCGCCGCGACGCCGGCCTGGGAGCGGGGCATCCCGGAGACGGCGGTGTTGGTGATGGGCGCGTTGACCAGGCCGAATCCGGTGCCGAAGAGCAGGAAGGCGAGGACCAGCAGCCAGGTCGGCAGGTGCGTGGAGTAGCCGAGCGCCTGGAGTACGGCGCTCGCGCTCAGGGCCGTTCCGGCGAGTATCAGGGGTGTGCGCGGCCCCCGCGAGGCGACCATGCGTCCGGACAGCGGCGCGGTGAGCAGCGACATGACGGCCATCGGCAGCATGAACAGCCCGGCGTGCAGCGGGTCGAGCCCGCGGACGTCCTGGAGGTAGAGGGAGGTGAGGAAGAGGAAGCCGCCGAGGGCGGCGAAGGCGCCGATCGCGATGACGGTGGCGCCGGCGAACGGCGCGGAGCGGAAGAAGCGCAGGTCGATCAGCGGGTCGGTGCGCCGGGCTTCGTGCCACAGGAGGGCGAGCAGTGCGGCCAGGGCCGCGGCCGTGCAGCCGAGGACGAGGGGCGAGGTCCAGCCGTGGTCCGGCGATTCGATGATCGCGTAGGTGAGTGCGGCGAGCAGGACGATGACGAGCAGCTGGCCGAGCGGGTCCGCCCGGCGGGCGCGGGCGGCCCGGGACTCGGGTATGTAGCGGCCGGTCAGGAAGAGGGCGGCCAGGCCGATCGGGACGTTGATCCAGAAGACCGCCCGCCAGCCGGCCGACTCCACCAGGGCGCCGCCGATGATCGGTCCGGCGGCCATGCTGATGCCCACGACGCCGCTCCACACGCCGATGGCGCGGGCGCGCCGGCGGGAGTCGGTGAAGGTGTTGGTGATGATCGACATGGCGACGGGGTTGAGCATCGACCCGCCGACGGCCTGGAGCATGCGGGCGGCGATCAGCCAGCCGAGCCCGGGGGCGAGGCTGCACAGCAGGGACGCCCCGGTGAAGACGATCAGTCCGATCCGGAAGACCCGGCGGCGGCCGATCCGGTCGGCGGTGGAGCCGGAGAGCATGAGGAACGAGGCCAGCACCAGGGTGTAGGCGTCGACCGTCCACTGGAGTCCGGAGACCGAGGTGTGCAGGTCGCGCCGGACGGCGGGCAGGGCCACGTTCAGGATGGTGATGTCGAGGCTGACGATCAGCAGGCTCATGCAGCAGATGGCGAGCACGAGCCAGGGCCGCGGTCGGGCGGCTTCGGGCATGACGGACGCTCCACAGGTATTTGTGTTGTTGTAATCATTGTGAGAGTACAACTAAATCGGCGATCGACACCAGCCCTTTCGGCGGACCTCGCCCCCGGTGCGCCGGCGGCTCATGTCATCATGTGAAGACATCAATTGGTGACTACGTCGGGGAGAGTGTTCGATCGTGCACGCAGCGGACTTGCGGCAGCGGGCCCTGATGCCCGTCCTGGTGTTCCTCGGCACGGTCGTGGCCGTCATCAGCAGCCTCGGCGCGCCGCTGGTGCCGACGATCGCCGCCGTCGACCACGTCTCCCTCTCCGAGGCGCAGTGGTCACTGACCGTCACCATGCTGGTCGGGGCGGTCGCCACCCCGGTCATGGGACGGCTGGGCGACGGGCCCCGGCGCCGGGCCGTGATGCTCGGCGCCGTCGCCACCGTCCTGGTGGGCAGCGTGCTCGGCGCGCTCCCGCTCGGCTTCGAGTACCTGGTCGTCGGCCGGGCCCTGCAGGGCGTCGGACTCGGCCTGACCCCGCTCGCCATCGCCACCGCCCGTGACTGCCTCGCCGGCGAGCGCGCCCGCTCCGCCGTCGCCCTGCTCTCCATCACCACCGTGGCCGGCGTGGGCCTCGGCTATCCCCTCACCGGACTGCTCGCCCAGTCCTTCGGCCTGCACGCCGGCTTCTGGTTCGGCGCGACCATCAGCGCCGCCGCCCTCGCCGCCGGGGCGCTGGTGCTGCCCGCCGCCGCCGCCGACCGCCGGCCCGCGCCGCTGGACGCGCTCGGCGCCGTCCTGCTCGGCCTCGGCCTCAGCGGCGTGCTGCTCGTCCTCAGCGAGGGGGAGAACTGGGGCTGGACCGCCCCCGGCCTGCTCGCCCTCGCCGTCGGCGCCGTCCTGCTGCTGGCCTGGTGGGTCCACCACGAACTGCGCACCGCCCACCCGCTGGTCGACCTGCGCTCGCTGCGCAACCGCGTGGTGCTCACGGCCGACGTCGCCGGGCTCGTCGCCGGCGTCGGGATGTACCTGCTGATGTCGCTGCTGACGCGGTTCGTGCAGACCCCGAGCTCCGCCGGCTACGGCTTCGGCGCCACGGTCACCGTCGCGGGCCTCGTCCTGCTGCCCTTCTCGGTGACCAGCGTGCTGTCCAGCAAGGTCGTTCCGGTCCTGGCCCGGCGCACCTCCCCGGCGCTGGTGCTCCCCATCGGCTGCGGACTGTCGCTGCTGTCGATGCTGTTCTTCCTGACCGCCCACGACCGGCTCTGGGAAGCGTTCGCGGTGCTGGCGATCGCCGGACTGGGCGTCGGCTGCACCTTCGCCGTGATGCCCGGACTCATCGTCGGCGCGGTGCCCGCCGACCAGACCGGCAGCGCCGTCGCCTTCAACCAGGTGCTGCGCTACGTCGGCTACTCCACCGGCAGCGCGCTCAGCGCCGCCGTGCTGCAGGCCCACACCGCACCCGGACACGTCCTGCCCTCCGGCGACGGCTACCGCGTGGCCACCCTGATCGGCTGCGCGGTGTGGGTACTGGTCGCGGTGATTACCATCGTCCTGCCGCGGCACCGTGCCGCGACCGGCCCCGGCGTGACCGTTCCCGGCGTGACCGCCCCGGGCGTGACAGCCCCCGGCGTGACCACCGCGGCGGGCGGCCGGCCGTCGGGGCGGACCGTGGACGAGGAGCAGCCGGTGAACGAGAGCACGACCGTGGCCACCCCGGGCGGGAGCACCCCGCCGGGACGCGACAGCGGAGCGCGCACGTGACCCGGCCCCCCGACCGGGCACGCCGACGGGACGCGGCCCGCAGCCGCGAGGAACTGCTGAACGCGGCCGGCGAACTCTTCGCCGAACGCGGATTCGAACGCACCACCACCCGGGAGATCGGCGAACGCGCCGGCGTCGACCCGGCCCTGATCGCCCGCTACTTCGGCGGCAAGACCCAGCTCTACCTCGCCACCGTCCAGGCCGAACACGGCGACGAGACCCCCGCCGACCTGCTCGACCCCGAGCGGCTCGGCGACCTGCTCGAACGCTTCCGGCGTCGCACCAGCCCGATCCTGCAGATCGTCATGCTGCCGTCCGACGACGCCTCCGTCCGGGAGGCCGCGCAGGCGCACCTGTACCGGCGGCTGGTCGACCCGCTGCGCGAACGCTTCGAACGCGAAGGCCTCGACCGCCCCGAACTGCGCGCGGAACTCGCCGTCGCGGCGTTCGGCGGCGTGATCCTCGCCCGCTCCGCCGGCGCACTCGACCACCTCGCCGGGGCGCAGCCCGCCGAGGTGATCGACCTGCTCCACGAGCTGCTGAGCGCGGCGGGCGGGCACGCGCCGCCCGCCGACGCACCGCCGTTCGGCGACTGAGGGACGGGACCCGGGGCGCGGCCAGGACCGTCCCGTCGGTCGTCCGGGTCGTTCGGGTCATTCGGGTCATCCGGGCGTCCGCGTCGTCCGGCTACCGAGTCGATCGGTCGCTGAGTCGCTGAGTCGCTGAGTCGCTGAGTCGCTGAGTCGCTGGGTGTTTCCGCAGGTCAGGATGGTGACAGGGACTGAAGTGACTGAGATTCGGGATTGGGTGCGGGTTCTGCCATTGTCCTTCGCCGCTGAGCCTTGACCGGTTGCCACCCGACCTTGACCGACGCCAGTGTGTGCCGGCGAAGTCTGATCGCCGCAGATCACCGGCATCCGGCTGCACAATGCCTCGGCCGGTCCTTCGCCGGCTATTGGCAAGGAGGACAATCGGCCCATGAGCTTTCTGCAGGAGAAGGTGGAGCGGAACGATCTGATCAGAGTGGTGATCACTGGTTCGCCCGCCCCGCAGCAGTTCACCGCGATCGTCGAAGAGGTGTACTCGGCACGGGTCTTCGAGGGCAACGCGGGATCGGAAATCCGGTTCGTCGGCAAACCGACTCACTGGGGCCAGCGGTCACTCGCCGTGGGCCAACGCGCTCTCCTCTTCATCAGCCGTATCTCCGGCAGGTGGTACGAGGACGCCTGGGAGGGCGATCTTCCCATCGAGGAGATCGACGGCTCCGAGTACGCGCTCTACCGGGTCGCTCATGAACGTGTCCTCACCTTCGACGGGCTGTCCGACTCCCTCAGGGCCGGCTGCCGACCGCACCCCACCCTGCCGATCACCACGTGTTTCAACCTCGCCGCGTTGGAGTGTCATCTGAACGGCCTCATCAAGCAGGCCCTGCTGTAGACGAGCGGCCTGCGCGCGGCTCGGACCTGCTCGACCAGTGCGACAGACTGCGGGACGCGCTCGGCGACGACACGCCGCTCCCGGCGGTGGACTGGGCGCGGATCCTGCTGGCGGCGGAGATCGTCTTCGTCAGTGACCTCGTGGGCTCGGGGACCGAGTGGTCCACGACCACGGGGTTCGCCGACGAGGCGACGATCAGGATGCTGAGGTCGATCCAGCGGAAGCTGGGCGGCATCGTCCGTCCCTACTACGGCACGTCCCCGAGCGAGTAGCGGCAGGGGGCGGCGCAGGGCCCCGGCCCGATACCTCCGGCCGTTCGCACCCTCGGGCGTGGCTCTGCGTGCCGGCACCGACAGCGGCACCGGCGCCCGCGCAGGGTGTCCGGGAGCGACTCAGTCGCTCAGTCGCTCGGTGTTTCCGCAGGTCAGGGCGGTGGCAGGGACTGAAGCGACTGAGTTCCGGGATTGGTCCCACGTTCTGCCCGCGTGCTGTTCCGCCGGTGCGCCGGCCCGCCGGGACCTCGCTGCCTCGGACCGCCGCGACGCCCTCGTCGGCCGACGGGCGGCGACCGGCGGGTTCGGTGTCGGTGCCCGGCCGGCCGGGCACCGGGGCCGTCAACGCTCGGGCACGTCGTCACCCGATCCGGGAGCCCCGTGGCCATCGGCCGCCCCCGGGCGCGGAAGCCCGCGCCGCCCGTGCCGGTGGTGGGCGTCGGGGAGCCGGGAGCGGGGGGAGTCCGTCGCCCGTCACCCGATCGGTGGGTGCCCGTATCCGAGTGCCCGTCGGCCGCGTTGGTACGGCACCAGTCGGTAGGCCGGCATACGACTGCTCTGGTACCACCCGACGACGACAGCGGCAGAAGAGGGCGGCATGCTCCAGATCTCAGTCGAGGACTCCGAGATCGGCCCCGGCGAGGCCCACCGGTGGCACCTGGTCCCCCTGACCGGCGCCGACGGGCCCGCCCCGCGCCGGATGACCGGTTACAACCAGGCGAAACATTTCACCGTCGCCCAGCACGCGCAGAGCGTCGACGAACCGATCCGCTCCTACGTGGCGTCCAGCTTCGAACTCACCGGCCGGGTGGACCTGGACGCGCTGGCCGCCGCGCTGCTCCACCTGGTGCGGCGTCACGAGGTGCTCCGGGCGGTCTACCAGCCGCTGGGCGGGGACCTGGGCTGCGAGGTCCTCGACGCCGAGGAGGTGGCCGTCAAGCACGTCTACGCCGGCCCGCTGGAGACGCCCGAGGAGGTCACCCGCCACCTCCAGGAGGCGTTCGGGGAGGTGGACACGCTCTCCTGGCCGCTGATCACGATGGGCGCGGTGGTGCGCGCGGAGTCGACCACCGTCTGGTTCTCCTGCGACCACCTGGTCACCGACGGCCTCTCCAGCGCGATCGCCGTCAACGACATCGCCACGGCCTACCGGAGCCTCACGGCCGCCGACACCGGGCGCGGTGACGCCGACAGCGGTGACACCGGGCGCGCCGACGCCGACAGCCGTGACACCGGGAGCGGCGAAACCCCCGCCGCGCCCCGGCAGCCGGGCAGCTACCTGGAGTTCAGCCGCGCCCAGCGCCGGGCCAACCGGGCGATGCGCGCCGACGACGCGCGGCTGGACTACTGGCGGGCGTTCCGCGACCGCAACGGCGGCCTCTTCCCGGCCTTCCCGCTCGACCTCGGGGTCCGGCCCGGCCGGCTGTACGCGCCGGTCGCGAGCACCGAACGGCTGCTGACGGCCCGGCAGATCGAGGAGTTCGGCGCAGCCTGCCGGGCCCGCGGCGGGCGGCTGTCCATGGGGCTGCTCGCCGGCCTGGCGATCGCCCTGCGGCAGGAGGGCGGGCCCGCGGTGTACCGCGGGCTGGTGCCGGTCAACGAGCGCGGCCGGGGCGACTACGCGGAGTCGATGGGGTGGTTCATCAACACCCTGCCGATCGAGTTCCCGGTCGGGCCGCAGGCGGGTTTCGGCGAGGTGCTGGCCGCCGCGCAGGACGCCTACGGGCAGATGCAGGCCCACGCCGGGGTGCACTTCGTGAAGGCGTGGCGGCTGCTCGCCCCCGCCGAGTACGCGCGGCTGCACTACTGGCCGCACGCGGTGAACTTCTTCTCCTACATCGACTTCCGCCGGCTGCCCGGTGCCGGGCAGCACACCGCGCAGCGGGCCCGGCTGCACGTCTGGGTCTCCGGCTGCAACGGCGTCCTGCACTGGCTGCACCGCACCGACGAGGGCCTGTTCGTCAACACCATCCACGTCGACACCGCGCAGGCCCGGACCACCAACCGGGCGCTGCTCGACGGCTTCACCCGCTGCCTCACCGAGGCCTCCTGACGCCTCCGGCCGCTGCGACGACCGGCCGCTGAAACCTTCCGCCAGTGCCGCTCCGGCGCAGGCGCAGGCGCAGGCGCAGGCGCAGGCGCCGGGTCCGGCGTCCCGTCCCATCCTGGGCCGGCCCGGCGGCTACGCGCCGAGGTGGTGCAGGACGGCCAGGACGCGGCGGTTGTGGTCGGTGGTACGCGGCAGGTCCAGCTTGTCGAAGACGGCGTTGAGGTTCTTCTCCACCGCGCTCAGCGAGATGTGCAGCCGCTGCGCGACGGCGGTGTTCGTCCAGCCCTCGGCGAGCGCCTCCAGGACGCTGCGCTCCCGCGGGGTGAGCCGGGCCAGCGGGTCGACGCGGGTGGTGTGCACCACCAGCCGGCGGACCACCTCCGGGTCGATCGCCGTGCCGCCCGCCGCGACCCGCTCCAGGGCGTCCAGGAACTCCTCGACCTCGGCGACCCGGTCCTTCAGCAGGTAGCCGACCCGCTCCGCGCCCGCCTCCAACAGCCGGGCCGCGTAACCGCGTTCGACGTGCTGGGACAGCACCAGCACGCCCACCTCCGGCCACTGCTCGCGGATCTGCACCGCCGCCCGCAGCCCCTCGTCGGTGTGCGTCGGCGGCATCCGGATGTCCACCACCACGACGTCCGGGGGCTGTTCGGCCACGGCCGCGGTCAGCGACGTCGCGTCGCCGACTGCGGCCAGCACCTCGTGCCCCTCCTCGGCGAGCAGCCGGACCAGCCCCTCCCGCAGCAGGGTCGAGTCCTCGGCGAGGGTCACGCGCATGGCAGCTCCGCGGTGATGACGGTCGGGCCCCCGGCGGGGCTGTGGACGTGGAGGGTGCCGTCCAGTGCGGCGACCCGACCGCGCAGCCCGGTCAGGCCGCTGCCCGCCGGGTCCGCGCCGCCGTCGCCGTCGTCCTCGACCCGGACGGTGAGCAGCGGGCCCGCCCCGTACAGCCGGGCCGAGACCGCCGAGGCGCCGGAGTGCTTGGCGGCGTTGGTGACGCACTCGGACACCACGAAGTAGGCTGCTGTGCGCACCGGTTCGGGCAGGGGGGCGGGCACCTCGTAGTGCAGCCGCAGTGGGATGGCGCACCGCTCGGCGACCCCGCCCAGCGCCTCCTCCAGCCCCAGGGTGTCCAGCGCCGACGGGTAGGCCCGCCAGGCGACCTCGCGCAGCTCGGTCAGCACCTCCCGCGCCTCCCGGTGCGCCTGGTGCAGCAGTTCCCCGGTCCGCTCCGGGTCCCGGCCGCGCCGGGCCCGTCCGAGCAGCATCGCCAGCGCCACCACCCGCTGCTGGACGCCGTCGTGCAGGTCCCGCTCGATCCGCCGCCGTTCCGCGTCCACCGCCCGCACCACCGCGGCCCGGCTGTCGGCGAGTTCGGCGATCCGGCGGCGCAGCAGCTCCGCCTCGGACGGCCCGAAGCACTCCCGCGCCGTCCGGGCGTCCAGCGCGGCGAGCGAGAACAGGCCCTGCACGGCGAGGAACAGCAGCACCCCGCCGAGCAGCACCTGGGTCGCCAGTTCCTCCCAGCCGAGCGAGCCGCGCGCCACCCCGCCGGCCAGCAGCACGGCCAGCCCCGCGCCGAACACCAGCAGGCCCAGGACGACCCCGGTGAGCAGCCCGGTGCCGCTGCGCACCGCGAGGTAGCGCAGCAGCCTGCGGTCGTCCGCGCGGTAGTGCCGGGGGAAGCGGTCCCCGAAGAACGCGCCGCGCCGGGCCCGTTCCAGGCCGGAAAGGCGGCGCACCCCGGAGAGCAGGCTCCGCTCCGCGTACGGGCGGGTGCGCGGCCAGAGCAGGAAGGGGCCGAGGGCGACGCCGGCGGACAGCAGGTACAGCGCGGCGAGTGCGGCGCTCGGGCAGCCGAGCAGCATTCCGGTGGCGCGGCGCTGCCATGACGCGGTGTCTGTTCCGTCCCCCTGCACGGGGTCCGAGTCTACGGGCCCGGCCGGTGGGTCCGTCGGGCTGCTCGTCGGACTGGGCAAGCGACTCGGCAGAAGGCCGGGCAACGGATCGGTCAACGGGCGCGGCGGTGCTGGGCGGTGGTGTGACGCCCGCGCCACCGCAGCACGACGTACCCGGCCACGGCCACCAGGACGACCACCAGGACCGCCTTCGAGAACAGGCCGACGTACGTCTCCACCGCGTCCCAGCGGTCCCCGAGCAGGAAGCCGGCCATCACCAGCACGCTGTTCCAGACCAGGCTGCCGAGCGTGGTCAGCATGACGAACGCGGGCAGCGGCATCCGCTCGACCCCGGCCGGGACGGAGATCAGGCTGCGGAAGATCGGCACCATCCGGCCCAGCAGCACCGCCTTCGTCCCGTGCCGGGCGAACCACGCCTCGGTGCGCTCCAGGTCGGTGGCCTTGACCAGTGGCAGCCGGGCCCAGATCGCGTGCATCCGCTCCCGGCCGAACAGGGCGCCCAGCCAGTAGAGGACGACGGCGCCGGCGACCGAGCCGAGGGTGCTCCAGGTCAGGGCGGAGGCGAGGCTGATCACGCCCTGTCCGGCGGCGAAGCCCGTCAGCGGCAGGATCACCTCGCTGGGCAGCGGTGGGAACAGGTTCTCCAGGGCGATCGCCAGGCCGGCGCCGGGGCCGCCCAGGGTGTCGACCAGGTGGGCGGCCCACCCGGCGAACCCGTCGGCGGGCTGTGCGGCGGCGAGGACGGCGTGGGGCATGACGGGCTCCCTGACGGTTGTGTCGGAGCGCTGCTGCGCTCAGGTACCGTCCACGCTAGAAACCGCTGGTCAGCGGCGGTATGCGGGTTTCCGGCGAACCGTCTGCGGGTTTCCGCACCCCGTGCCCTGCGGTTTCCCGCAGGGGACGGGCGGGGTGTCAGCTGGGGCGGGGGGTGGCCAGCGTGCCGTTGACGACGACCCGGAACATCCAGGCCAGCCGGTCCTCGGGCGCCCCGGACACCAGGTCGTCGCCGAGGGCGGCGATCCTCGGGTGGGTGGCGGCGGGGGCCGCGCGCAGGGCTTCGCCGAGTGCGTGGTGCTCCGCCTCGGCCTCGGGGTCGGCGTCCCGGGCGGACTGCTCGGCGGCGGTCGCGGTGGCGGTCAGCAGCAGGACGTCCACGCCCCAGGCCGCCTGGGCGTCCGGCACGCCGCCCTCCTGGAGCAGGGTGAGGAGTGCCTCGACGAGGGCCAGGTAGTGGGGACCGGACGGCCGGGCCACCAGGGCGGCGTGGGCGAGCGCCGGGTGCCGGAACAGCACCGCGGTGCAGGAGTCGAGGACCTGCGCCAGCCGCTCGCGCCAGTCCCCGGCCGCCGTCACCGGGGAGAGGTCGACCTGGCCGAGGTACTCCTCCAGGATCGCGGCGTGCAGTTCCGCGGTGTTTGCCACGTACACGTAGAGCGAGGCCGGCCCGGTGTCCAGCTCCTGCGCCAGCCGGCGCATCGTCACTCGCTGCAGCCCCTCCGCCTCCAGGATCCGGACCGCGGCGGCGACGATCGCCCGGTGGCTCAGCGCGGGCTTGGCCGGCCGCTCGCGGCGGCTGCGCGGGTGCGCGGGGGAGGGGGCCGGGGAGGGGGCGGCGGAGGGGGTGGCGGAGGGCGAACCGGTCATGCCCGACAGCGTAGCGATCGTGTTCGTGACGAACTAGTTCGCGGGTGCAGGTGCAGGTGCAGGTGCGGGTGCGGGTGCGGGTGCGGCGGTAGGCGTGGTGGTGGGCGTGGTGGTGGGCGTGGCGGTAGGTGTGGGCTCGGGCGCGGGGCCGGCGAACAGCTCCGCCAGACCCCGCAGGCCGTCCGGCCCGAACATCAGCTGCAGGCTCGCCGCGGATTCGGCGGCCGATACCTCGGAGCGCGGGAACAGCGCGTCCTCGTAGGCGGCCAGGGCGGCTTCCGGGTCGCCCGGGTGGCGGGCGAGGGCCAGGCCCAGTTCGGCCCCGTCGAGCATGGCGAGGTTGGCGCCCTCCCCGGCGAACGGGGACATCAGGTGTGCGGCGTCGCCGAGCAGGGTCACCCCGGGTACGCGCTCCCAGCGGTGGCCGACCGGCAGGGCGTGGATCCGGCGCGGCACCAGGGCGCCGTCGGCGTCGGCGACCAAGGCGCGCAGGTCGTCGGCCCAACCGTCGAAGTGGGCGAGCACGGCCGCCTTGGTGGCGGTGCGGTCCTCGGCGTCGACGGAGTCCAGCCACTCCTCACCCACCCGCAGGGCGGTGTAGACGTGGATGCTCCGGTCGCCCTCGCGGTGCGCGAGGAAGCCGCGGTCCTCGGCGACGGAGAGGAAGAACCCGCCGCCCACCAGGGCGGCCACCGCCGGGTGTCGGGTGTCGACCTCGTGCAGGTCGGCCTCCAGGAAGGAGATGCCGGTGTAGACGGGCCGCGCCCGGGACAGCAGCGGCCGGATCCGCGACCACGCGCCGTCCGCGCCGACCAGCAGGTCGGTGGTGATCGCCGTCCCGTCCGCGAAGGCGACCTCGTGCCGGCCGTCGCCGAGCGCCCGGACGCCGACCGCTTTGCGCCCCCAGTGGACGGTGCCGGCGGGCAGTGAGCCCAGCAGCAGCGCCCGCAGGTCGCCGCGGTCGACCTCGGGGCGGCCGCCGGTGCCGTCGTCCTCCTGCTCCAGCCGGACGACGCCGTCCGGCCCGACCAGCCGCACCGCCTCGCCGCCCTCGTGGACCAGCTGCCGGAACCGCTCGTGCAGCCCGGCGGCCCGCAGCGCCTGCTGGCCGGAGTCCTCGTGGATGTCGAGCAGGCCGCCCTGGGTGCGGGCCTCGGGGGAGGGCTCCAGGTCGAAGACGGCGGCCGGGACGCCGTGGACGTGCAGGACGCGGGCGAGGGTGAGGCCGCCGAGCCCGGCTCCGATGACGGCGACGGGGTGGTGCTGGGTGCTCATGGTTCGCTCCTCGTGGTGCTCGGGGGTCGGGCCGGTTCTCCCCTCACGGTAACGAACATGTTCGTAACGAACAAGTTCGTTCGGCGCATGTCCGGGCCGTGACGGCGCGGGGCGGGCGCGTAGGGTGCCGGGATGATGACGATGCCGGAGGAGTTCGCGCGCAGCACCGTCGAACGTGAGGGGGAGGCCGGGGCGCGGTGGATCGCGGCGTTGCCCGGGACCGTGGAGGACTTGCTGGGGAGCTGGGCCTGCGTGCCGGACGGCGAGGTCATGCACGGGGGCGTCGGTGTCGTCGTCCCGGTGCGCCGGCGGGGCGGGGAGAGCGCCGTGCTGAAGGTGTCGTTCCCACACCCGGGGAACGTCCACGAGCCGGACGCGTTCGTGGCGTGGGCCGGGCGCGGCGCCGTCCTGATGCACGAACGCGACGACGAGCGGTACGCGATGCTGCTGGAGCGGGCGGAGCCCGTGACCCTGGCGGAGGTCGAGGACGGCGACGAGCTGGTGGCGGTCGCCGGGCGGCTCAACCGCCGCCTGGCCGTCCCCGCGCCGCCCGGCCTGCCCCGGCTGCGCGATCAGGCCGCGGCATGGGAGGAGCAACTGCGCGCGGACGCCGAGGCGTTGGCGCACCCCTTGCCGGGCCGCGTGCTGGACGCGGCGGTGGCGACCGTCCGGGAACTGGGCCGGACCCAGCCGGACACCCTCGTCCACGGTGACCTCCACGCGCGGAACATCCTGCGCGCCGGCCGCGAACCGTGGCTCGCCGTCGACCCCAAGGGGTACGCCGGGGATCCCGCCTACGACGGCGGCACCCTGCTGAAGTCCCGCGCGCTGACGCTCCTCGACGCGGACGACCCGCGCAGGGCCGTCCACCGCATCTTGGACGTGTTCGCCGAGACGGCCGAACTCGACCGCGAACGGGTCCAGCGGTGGGCCCAGTTCCATGCCGTCCAGGCGGCGTTCTGGGGTCGCCGCCACGGCTTCCGCGTCGCCCGCAGCGGACCGCGACTGGACTGGCTCACCCGATTCGCGGACCGGTTGGCGGAGTTGCTCACCGGGCGGTAGTCCGCGGGGCAGTGCCGGCCCGCCCGCCGTCGGCCCGCCCGCCGTCGGGTCGGGCGACGTCAGGTCCGGCGGGCGTGGGAGGCGAGGCGGTCGGCGAACGCGGCGACGAGGGTGCGCAGTTCCTCGGGGCGTTCGATGACGAAGGGACGGTCGATGGCGGCGAGGACCGGCGGCAGCCAGTCGAGCCGCTCGGCCCGCAGCGCGACGCGCGTCCAGCCCTCGGTCGTACCGTCGCCGCCCGCTCCCGTTCCCGTTCCCGTCCTGGCCCCCGCCCCAGCTCCTGGTTCCGCCCGTGGTCCCGGTTCGGGCGCGGGTTCGGAATCCTCCAGGGTCGCGACGCTCCCGGGGAGGTGGACGCGGATCCGCTCGGCCGTGGCCCGGATCCGCACCACCACCTCGTGCCGGTACCCGGCCGTGGCGAACCCCGAGAGCACCCGCTCGGCCGGGTCCGGTCCGGCGGGTGCGTCGAAGGTGCCCGGCTGGGCCCGGGCGCCCGTGATGCGGTCGAGCCGGAAGGTCCGGTCCTCGCCGATCCCTGGGTCCTCGCCGGTGACGTACCACCGGCCGCCGTGGGCGACGATGCCGTACGGGTGCAGCGTGCGTTCGGTGGTGCTGCCGTTGCGGTCGGTGTACCGGACGGCGACGGGGCGGCGGTGGCGCACCGCGTCGGCGAGGGTGAGCAGGACCTCGGCCTCCGGCGCGACGGCGGTGTCGGGCCGGTCGGGGTGGCCGGTCAGGTCGGGGCGGCCGGCCCGGTCGGTCAGGTCGGTCCGACCGGTGAAGGAGAGGGAGTCCAGCAGGGCGTCGAGGCGGCGGGCGACGTGCCGGGGCAGCACCCGCCGGATCTTGGCCGCCGCGGTCTCGGCCGCCGTGCGCTGGGCGGTCGCCAGACCCGTCCGGGGGCCGGCGACCAGTCCGAGCAGCACGGCCAGCGCCTCGTCGTCGTCGAGCATCAGCGGGGGCAGGCGGTACCCGGGGGAGAGCCGGTAGCCGCCGTACCGGCCGCGCACCGACTCCACGGGCACGTCGAGGTCGATCAGGTGGCCCACGTAGCGCCGCACGGTGCGCCCGTCGACGCCGAGGCGGTCGGCGAGTTCGGCGACGGTTCGGGTACCGCCCGCCTGCAGCAGTTCCAGGAGGGTCAGCACGCGGCCGGTGGGTCGGGACACGGTTCACAGCCTAGGGCGAATAGTGGACCGGTTCTGTCCACTATTCCTCCTAGTCTGCGGAGCGCACGGCCGCACCGGCTGCGGTCGGCTCCGCACACCCGAGGAGAATCACCATGGACTTCGTTTCGATCCGCGTCATCACCGGCGACGTCGCGCGCCTGGTCGGCTTCTACGAACGGGCCCTGGGGGTGCGGGCGGAGTGGGCCACCGAGGACTTCGCCGAACTGCGGACCACGGGCGCCACGCTCGCGATCGCCGGCGTCCGCACCGTCCCGCTGTTCGCCCCGGGCTCGGCCGCCCCGGCGGCCAACCGCAGTGTGATCACCGAGTTCCTCGTCGACGACGTCGACCGCCTCCACCGGGACCTGACCGGGTTCGTCACGGACTTCGTCACGGAGCCCACCACGATGCCCTGGGGCAACCGCTCGCTGCTGCTCCGCGACCCCGACGGCAACCTCGTCAACTTCTTCACCCCCGTCACCCCGGCCGCCGTCGCCAAGTTCACCCGCTGACGGGGCGGTCCCCGGTGCGGGCCGAGGGGCCGGTGCCCGCGGGGCAGCCGATCTCCGCGATGTTCTCGGCCAGGTCCGCGAGGGTGAGCTCAGGGTTCAGCACGGACACGAGTGCCCGGCTGAGCGGCCGCAGGGCGTACAGGTCGCGCACCGCCCCCAGGTCCACGGGGACCTCGTCGTAGTCCTCGGCGAAACGCCGGAACGCCTCCGGTGAGCGCTCGACCAGGAGCTCGAACAGGGCCGTCGCCCCGTCGGGGTCGGCGTGGCCGGCCGGGAAGCCGATCACGCCGTGCTGCCGGCGGTCGTCCGCCGCACCCCGCCACAGGCAGGCCGTCACGACGGGGACGCCGTGCTCGTCGGTGAACGCCGGCTCCTCGACGAAGGGCCGGAAGACCGCCGGGACGTCGTCGATCACGCCCGGCCAGGGCTCGCCGTCGTTGCCGTACGGGCTCGTCGGGGCCTCGTGGCCGAAGCCGCGCACGTAGGTGCCGGCCGTGGAGAACACGACGGCGTACTCGTCCCCCGACCCGTTGCGCATCGACGCCATCTCCTCGTCGTCGGCCCAGGCCGCGTCGAAGGAGTGGTACCGGCCCGCCCAGTCGGGGCTCAGGATCGCGTCGAGCATCGCCGGCGAGCGGCACAGGCCCGCAGGCGGGCGATGGAGGGGAGCCGGCGGGCCACGTCATGGACGGTCATGCGCCCATCCAAGCCGCTACCCCTGACAACCGGATCCCGGAGCCGGGCGGGTGGACCGGCGGCGGTCGGGGGCGCGAGCGCGCCGGTGCACCGGTGCCCGGTTCGCCGGCACACCCGCGCCGGGGCGTGGGATGAGGATGGGCCCGCCGGCTGACGGGCAGTCTGGTCGCACGGCCCGCCGGAGCACCCCCCGGGCCGTGCGACCGAGACGACCGGACGACGGAGCGTGCCACCATGGCGAACCCCCATCCGACAGCCCCGCACGGCCCCGAGCGCCGCGAGCTCATCCTCCGAGCGGCGGTCCGCGAGGGGCTGCTGGACCCCGAGGAGGCACGGCTCGCGGCCTTCCTCGACCTGGACGCGGTGGCGGCGACCGTCGACTCGCTGCACCGCGCGTTCCCCGGCCCGGTCGAGGTGCTGCACGCCTTCGCGGCCAAGGCCAACTGCCTCGTTCCCGTCCTGGAGCGGCTGCGCACCCTCGGCATGGGCTGCGAGGTGGCCAGCCCCGGCGAGTTCGCGCAGGCCCTCGCGGCCGGGTTCGAGCCGGCCCGGATCGTCTTCGACTCCCCGGCCAAGACCCGCCGCGAGCTGGCGCGGGCGCTGGACCTCGGGGTGGCGGTCAACGTGGACAACTGGCAGGAGCTGGCCCGGATCGACGAACTGCTGACGACCCGGCGGACCCGCTCCAGGATCGGGGTCCGGGTCAACCCGCAGATCGGCGCCGGCGCCATCGGGGCCATGAGCACCGCCACCGCGACCTCCAAGTTCGGCATCACGCCGGCCGAGGACGGCAACACCGGGCGGCTGGTCGCGGCCTTCCGGGAC
The DNA here is from genome assembly GCF_042735125.1 of Kitasatospora sp. NPDC059599. Classification (NCBI taxonomy): domain Bacteria; kingdom Bacillati; phylum Actinomycetota; class Actinomycetes; order Kitasatosporales; family Streptomycetaceae; genus Kitasatospora; species Kitasatospora sp. NPDC059599. Next base: position 83,759 of record NZ_JBHWCL010000021.1, read on the forward strand.
CGGCCCTGGCTCGGCTGGCTGCACTGCCACGTCGGCAGCCAGGGCTGCCCGCCGGACCTGATGGCCGAGGGCGCCGCCGCGACCGTCGCCCTCGCCCGCACGATCAACGCCGAGCTGGGCCGCCGTCAGGTGGTCGGCCTCGACATCGGCGGCGGCCTGCCGGTCAACTTCGCCGACGACCGGGTGACCCCGGACTACCCGGACTACGTTCAACGCCTACGGGCGCACGCGCCCGACCTCCTCACCGGCGAGTTCCGGCTGGTGACCGAGTTCGGCCGGTCCGTGCTGGCCAAGAACGGCTTCACCGCCGCCTACGTGGAGTACACCAAGACCTCCGGCGGACGGGCCATCGCGATCACCTCCGCCGGTGTCCAGGTGGCCACCCGCACGGTCTTCGCACCGGAGGCCTGGCCGCTGCGGGTCACCGCGCACGACCCCACCGGCGCGGCCAAGCACGGGGAGCCGGTCGAACAGGACGTGGCCGGCCCGGCCTGCTTCGCCGGGGACCTGGTCGCCGAGGCCCGGCCCCTGCCCCTGCTGGAGCCGGGGGACCTCGTCGCGCTGCTGGACACCGGGGCCTACTACACCTCGACCCCGTTCTCCTACAACAGCCTGCTGGAGCCCGCCGTGTACGGGGCCGCCCTAGCGGCCGACGGCGCCGTGCGCTTCGAGACGCTGCGCCGCGCGCAGACCGTCGAGGAGCTGTTGGACCGCACCGGCGGGTGAGCCCCTCCGGCCCGCCCACCCGCGGGCGGGCCCAGCTCGCGGTCAGTCGCCGACGAACCACGCTTGCCGGTCCCGGCCCGGAGCCCGGACCGCAGTGTCGGGGCCCTCGCCGGGCACCTGTATCTTGATCACTCGCCGACCTGGCGGTGTCCCGTCCCGGGAGGTGCGTCCCCGGAGGTGCGTCCCGGGGGGTGCCGACGTCCGGGTCCGGCCCGGGCCGGTGGCCGTCTTCGCGGGGAGGGGCAGAGCCGCCGCGGGCAGGGTCGCCGCGGGCGGGGTCGCCGTCGCCGGGGCGTCAGGAAGACCTCGACCGGGGCTGAACGGCCGTTCCTCGTCTCAACGTTCTCGAAGGATCCCGTATGACCGTTTCCGTCCCGTCGGACAGCCCGCAGCCCACTGACGCCGAGCCGGCCGAGGTCGAGCCGGCCGACGCCGAGCCTGTTGACGCCGAGTCGGCCGGCGCCGCTCGGGTTGACGTCAAGGCTGCCGACGCGGACCGGGCCGGTGCCGAGCCCGCCGACGTCGACCCGTGGACGCCGCTGGACCCGGGGCAGGGCGCGGCTCCGGCGTCGGGCGGGGCCCCGGTGTCGGCACCTGCCGCACCTGCCGCGGCCCCGGCCGAGGCTTCCGGCCAGGTCCCGATACCCGGCCAGGTCCCGGTACCCGGCCGGGTACCGGCCCCCGGCCAGGCTCCGGGCGTGCCGTACTGGCCGCCGTACCCGGTGGCGGCGCCGCAGCCCCGCAACGGTCTGGGCACCGCGGCCATGGTGCTCGGCATCGTCGGTACGGTCCTCAGCCTCGACATCATCCTGTTCTGGCTGTCGTGGCTGCCGGCCCTGCTCGCCCTGATCTTCGGTGTCATCGGCATGGGCTACGCGCGCAAGGGCCAGGCGACCAACCGGGGGATGGCGCTCGCGGGCGTGATCCTGGGGATCACCGGTCTGCTGGTCTCGGTCGGCACCGGCGTCGTCGTCGTGCTGCAGGTGCAGGCCGTCAAGCAGGAGGAGCGGGCCGAGGCGGAGGCCGCGCGCGTTCGCAGCGAGGCCGCGATCCAGGCCGCCGAGGAGCGGGCGGCGAAGGAGAAGGAGCGGATCGAGACCGAGCGGAAGCGGATCGAGGCCGAGAAGGAGAAGGCCGCCGCGGACGAGCGGGCCCGGCGCCTGGCGTTCGGCCAGTCCTACACGTACCCGGACGGACTGAAGGTCACGATGGCCCCGCCGGAGCCCTACGTCCCGAGCGAGACCGTCTTCGAGGCCCCGAAGAACGCCAAGATCCTCCAGGTGAGGATCACCGTCGTCAACACCGGTTCCAAGGACGTCTCGCTCTACGGTTCGGGGATGCCGTTCGTCAGGGACGCCAACGGGGGCCTCGTCTTCCAGGTGATCGACGGGAGCAACCGGATGAAGCTCCTCGGCGGCTCGCTGGCCCCCGGGCAGGAGGCCACCAGCCTGTCCGCGTACGCCCTGCCGAACAGCGCGGCCGGCACGTTCACCGTCGAGTTCGACTACGGCAGCGGGCTGCAGCGCAAGAACGTCATCTGGTCCGGCTCCCCCAGCTGACCCGGAACCACCCGGCCGGCCCGTCTCCTCCGAACCGGAGCAGACGAGCCGGCCGCGTGCTGTCCCCGGCCATGTGCTTTCCCCCGGCCGCGTGCTGTCCCCGCGCCACGCGTCTCCCCGGGCCTCGGCTGACCCGTCCGGCGCAGCGTGGCGCGCGGGCCGGGCGGGGTGCTGCGATCTTCGGAGGACGCCCGGCCGCGCCCGATCGCCGGGTCCCGTCGTCCCGTCGTCGTCCCGAGACCGTGGAGGCCCGGATGTGGCAGGCACCCCCAGCCCCCGTCAGCCGTGAGTGGCTCCCGGTGCTGGACATGCCGGCGGCCGCTGCGCAGAACCGCTGGACGGTGCTGCTGCGCGCGCTGCTGCTGATCCCCCAGTTCGTGGTGGTGTGGGCGCTGTCGGTGGTGGCGTTCTTCGTGACCGTCATCGGCTGGTTCGGCGCGCTGGTGCTCGGCCGGCTGCCCGGCTTCGTGGTGGACTACCTGACCGCGTTCGTCCCGTACGAGACCCGCGTCACGGCCTACCTGATGCTCACCGTGGACCGCTACCCGCCGTTCGCGTTCCACGCCCCCGACTACCCGGTGCAGGTCGGGCTGCGGCCGGGGGAGCTGAACCGGCTCGCCGTCCTGTTCCGCATCATCCTCGTCATCCCGGCGTCGATCGTGCAGGGCCTGTTGTACGCGGGCTGGTGGATGGTGGCGTTCGTCGTCTGGGTCGTGGTGCTGGTCCTCGGCCGGATGCCGCAGCCGCTGTACGAGGCGACGACCGCGATCCTGCGCTACCGGCTGCGGTACGACGCCTACCTGGTGATGCTCTCCTCCGCCTACCCCAAGCGCCTGTTCGGCGACGAGCCGGGCAGCGAGCCGGACGGACCGGTGTCGGCCACCCGCCCGCTCGTCCTGAGCGGCGCCGGGCGCGGCCTGCTCGTCGTCTTCATCCTGCTCGGCGTGGTCTCCTGGACGACGAGCTCGGTCACCGCCTCGGTGGACTCGGACGACGACGACTCCGGCGACCCGACCCGGCACGTCGACGCGCCGCTCGTGCCGGGCCCCGCCGACGGTCCGCAGCGGAACCTGCCGGGTCGGTCGTAGCCGACCGTTCCGCGGCGGCCGGGGGCCGGTCGGCCGGTATTCGATCTTCGCTACTCTGATCGAATGACCGACAAGCTGGTGCACCGTTACCGTCAGGCCGTGGAACCGCTCTTGGCCGTGGGGGAGCGGATGCTGGACGTGGCCACCGTCTACCCGGTGGCCGGGGCCGAGGGCCTCGGGGACGGACTGGGCGCCAAGCTCGGGAACAAGCTCTCACGGATCGGCGCGGTGTCCGGGCAGACGGGGAGCCTGGCACAGAGCTTCCCCACCGGTGAGGGCGCGGCCATGCACAAGCTGCTCCTGGTCACCGACCAACGCGTCGCCTTCGTCTCGACGAGCGACATCCGGAAGGCCGGCGAGGTGCACTGGCATGTGCCGCGCCACTTCGTCACCCGCGTCGAGCGCCGCCCGAGGCTCCAGGCCATGGCCCGGTTCCGACTGCACTTCGCCGACGGCTCGGCGGTCTCGGCCCTGACCCTGCGGCGGCGCACCATCGAGGCCCTGGCGGACCAGCTGGGACGGTAGCCGGGCCACCGTCCCCGGGGCGTGGCCGTGGCGGCGGCCGGACGGGGCCGGCCGCCGGGGCGAGCGAGGGGGCTACCTGCCCTCCGAGGCCCCGCCGCCGCCTCCGGACCGCTTGCGGCGGGCCCGGATCTCCGGATGCTCCGCGGTGATCTCGATCAGCAGGTCCGGATGGAATCCGGGGCAGCCGAACGAGGGCGCGCCGGTGAGTTCCCACGGCTGCGTGCACGTGTCCACGTACCGGGGGTCCAGCGAGCCGGAGACCTCGGCGACCCAGGTGCCCAGGAGGACGGGGCCATCGGGGAACAGGAACGGGTCGAGCGCCCAGGACGTGCCGTCGTCGCAGTGGAGCACGGGCGCCACGTGGTGGTTCCACCGGTGCGGGTCGTGCACCACGAAGCCCTCGGCGGGCACCACCCACACCTTGCTCAGGTTGTGGCAGGCGATGCTCGGGTGATGTGCGTCGATGTGGAGGCACACGGCCTGCGCCAGGTACTCGCAGCCGTCCGTGCCCTGGTCCCGCGGGGCCTCGACGGCCCCGGTGATCTCGCCCCACAGGTCCGCCGGCGCCGTGCGGCCGAAGGGCACCGGCGGCACTGCCGCCAGCTGCGCCGCGCGGGCCCGGAGCGCGGGCATCAGGTCCTCGGCGATGCCCGGGAAGGGGCTCAGCCAGTCGAGGACGGAGGTGACCCCCGCGATGCTCCGCAACTGCCCGACCGCATCGGTCTCGATGAACTCCAGGCAGGCCTGCCGGACTCGGAACAGCTCCTCCTCGTCCGCGTCGGTGTGGAACTCGCGCTGCGTCATCACCTCGAAGAGGGCCTGCCGGGACAGTCCGCCGACCTGGTACGAGGTCAGGGGTGTCGGCTCGTCCTCGTCCTCGTCCTGTGCCGCTGCCGAGGTGAGGATCCTGGCCAGCCACTCGGGCAGTGGCTTCTCGTCGTCCTCCGCCGACTCGGAGGCGGAGCCGGACGACGAGCCCGAGCCGGACGACGAACCGGAGCCCGAGCCGGACGACGAACCGGAGCCCGAGCCGGACGACGAACCGGAGCCCGAGCCGGACGACGAACCGGAGCCCGATTCCGAACCCGAGCCCGAGCGGGACGACGACTCGCGGTTCGTGGGCGCCGGTGCGATGACCGCTGCCTGCGGTTCCGTCCGCCGACGCTTGGCGGCCGGTTCCTCGGTACCGGCGGAATCCTGCTCGGCGGCCTGCACGAGCGCCTGCTCGTCGGCCAGGCCCTTGCCGATCGGTGTGCCCAACTCGTTCTCGCGCTTCACGGCACGCCTCCCCCGGGGAGGGCCCCACGCGCCTCCCGGCCTGAGAGACTATGCGGAACACCCCACGTACGAAAGGCTTTTGGCCTGCCGCCGTGGCCGACCGGGACCGCCCGGGCCCGGTGTACGGGGGAAGCACCGGGCCCGGGCGGTG
>NZ_JBHWCL010000022.1:0-12799 GCF_042735125.1 Kitasatospora sp. NPDC059599
CGGTGGGACCTGCCGGGCCGGGGCGACCGAGCAACACCGGCGGCGGCGCCGGGTCGGCAGCGAACCTGCCCACCGGCCCGCCGCCGGCGGTTCGCCCGTAACCGCCTCCCCGGCCTGCACCGCCTGGTTCGGCATCCGTACCGAACACCGGCTGCGCCGCGAACGGGAGGAGGGCGCCGAAGCCCCGTGACCGGTTTCCCCCGAACGGCGGATGCGTGCCGCGCCGGGTCCTGACCGCCCTGTCAGTAGCCTGCGGAGCCGAACCCGACACTCACCCGGATCGAGGCCCCATGGCTCACCCCCGGCCGTCCCGCCGCTCGCTCCTGCAGTCCGGGGCCGCGCTCGCCGCACTGGCCCTGGCCGGTGGCTGTTCCTCCGACAGCGGTGCGCAGGAGCAGCCCGGCCCCGGTGCCACGGCCTCGGGCACGGCCCCGTCCGGCAGCCCGGCGGCCGCCGGACGGGCCATGCCCGCCGAGTCCGCGCCGCACACCCGCACCTTCATGGCCTGGCCCGCGCTGGAGGAGGTGTGGGGCGACCAACTGCCCGGCGTCCGCCAGGACATCGCGGGCCTGGCCCGGGTCGTCGCCGGCTTCGAGCCGGTCGTCCTGCTGGCCCGCCCCGACCAGGCCGACGAGGCCCGGCAGGCCTGCGGCTCCTCGGTCGAGGTGCTCGACCTGATGGTCGACGACCTGTGGGCCCGGGACACCGGGCCCACCTTCGTCACCGGCCCGCAGGGGCTCGCCGGAGTCGACTTCGACTTCAACGGCTGGGGCAACAAGCAGACCCACGCCAACGACAGCCAGGTCGCCCGCAACGTCCTCGCCCACTACGGCATCACCCGCATCCAGGCGCCGGTCACCGGCGAGGGCGGCGGCATCGAGGTGGACGGCGAGGGCACCCTGATGGCCACCGAGAGCTCCTGGGTCAACGACAACCGCAACCCCGGGAAGAGCCGCGACCGGATCGAGGCGAGCTTCAAGGAACTGCTGGGCGTCGAGAAGGTGATCTGGTTCCGGGGCGTCGCCGGGCAGGACATCACCGACTGCCACGTCGACGCCCTCGCCCGCTTCGCCGAACCCGGCACCGTCGTCCTGCACCGCCCCGCCGCCGACACCCCGCCGGACGTCTGGACCACCGCCTCCGCGCAGGCGCTGCAGGTGCTCGGGTCCGCGACCGACGCCAAGGGCCGCACGCTCAAGGTGGTCGACCTCCCCGAGCCCGAACTCGACCTGATCCAGGGGGCCGGCAAGAACTTCCTCGCCACCTACATCAACTACTACGTCTGCAACGGCGGCGTCATCGTCCCGCGCTTCGGCGACCAGGCCGCCGACGACCGCGCGGCCGGCATCATCGGCGACCTCCACCCGGGCCGCAAGGTCACCCAGGTCGACATCAACCACATCGCCTCGGGCGGCGGCGGCATCCACTGCGCCACCCAGCAGCAGCCGGGCACCGGGGCGTGAGCGCGTCGCGGTGGCGCGGGAACCGCTTCCTCGTCGCGCTGCTGACGGTGGCGATGCTGTGCTCGGCCGGCGTCGCGCTGTACCTGAACGAGCGCAACACCCGGCAGCAGCCCCACGAACTGGCCCTGCCCAGCGCCGGTGACTGGATCGAACTGGACGTCACCGCCCAGGACATCGACCCCGGGACGGGCGAACTCACGCTCTTCGTCGTGCCGGTGCCGCACGGCGGCCTCGCCGCGGGCCCGGACTCCACCGCGTTCAGCCGACAGGTCGTGATCACCGTCCAGGCGGCGACCCGCACCGAACTGCGGGCGGCGCCGGGGGAGGCCGCGACGCCCCAGGCCGTGTCGGCCGACTTCTACAACGGCACCCTGACCGACTACCCCTTCGACCGCCACCACTTCGCGGTGTCGTTCGCGGCGTCGGACACCAGCGGCGGCGTGCCCGTCGGCCTGGTCGTCGCGAACGCCGATCCGTTCTTCGTGGTCCACCCGACCAGCACCCCGAGCGCCTCCGGGGCGACCGTCCTGGAGGGCGCGGTCACCCGGGCGCGCAGCACCTTCATCCTGGCCTGGTTCATGATCGCGGCCATGTGGGCGCTCGCCCTGGCGGTGATGGCCGGCGCCGAGGTGCTCTACCGGGGGCGGCAGGGGATGGTGTGGCCCTCGCTCGGGTGGATGGCGGCGACCCTGTTCGCGCTCATCGGCATGCGCAACGCCGCGCCCGGCTCGCCGCCGATCGGTTCGCTCATCGACTACGTGTCCTTCTTCTGGGCCGAGGGCATCATCGCGGCGTGCCTGACGTTCACCGTCGTGGCTTCCAGCCGCGTCGAGCGCCGCAAACGCGCGGAGGCCGCGGCCGGTCCCGGAGCGTGACGGGGGTTGTCCCGGCCGGTCAGACGGCCTCGGCGACGACGGCGGAGGTCAGCGAGTCCAGCAGGGTCCGCAGCACCCGTTCGTCGTCCACCGTTCCGTCGAGCGACCCGATGGCGGCGAGGCCGTCCACGGCGGCGGCGAAGGCCTCGCCGAGCGGAACCGGGTCGGCGTCCCCGCCGCGCTCCTCGACCAGGCAGCGGAACAGGCGCACGAAGGAGGCGCGCCACCGCGCGTACTCGGCCTCCAGGCCGGCCCGGACGCGTTCGTCGTTGAGGGCGAGCCAGTGCAGGGCCGCGTGCAGCCGGGCCAGGTCGGGGCTCTCGGGCCGGGTGAGCAGTGCCAGGACCCGCTCGGCGCGCTCGGCGTAGCCGCCCGGGCCGGCGACGGCCTCCTCCAGCGGGGTGATCCACTCGGGCCGGATGTCCGCCACGACCGCGACGATCAGGTCGGTGCGGTCCGCGAAGTGGTAGTGGCACATCCCGTGCGAGACCCCGCAGAGCGCGGCCACGTTGCGGGTGGTGAACCGCCCGGCGCCGTCGCCGGCGAGCAGGGTGCGGGCGGCGGCGATGAGCCGGGCCCTGGTCTGCTCGCCCTTGGCGGAAGCGCGTGCCCGGCCGGTGCCGCCGGGTCCGGTGGCCGTTCGCGGGGCTGCGCCCGTCGCCTGTGTCGCCATGGCCGCCACTGTAACGACTGCGGGAGCGCGGCAGGGGCGCATCGGCACCGATACTTGCGCAATGTATTGACCGAGCGCTTGGCCAGTTTTACCTTTTCGGTCAACTGCTGCACCGGCAGCGGACTTTGATGTGGAGGCAGTGATGGAGGACAGCTCCAGACCCCAGCCGACCCGCGACGGCGGGCTCGACCGACGCCGGTTCCTGGCGGCCGCCGGGCTCACCGTGGCCGGAACCGCGCTGACCGCCGCCGGCGGTCGGGCGCAGGCGGCGCAACCCCGCAACGGCACCGCCGGCCCGGCCGTGGCCGCCGGCTACCGCGTGCCGCTGGACACCGCCCGGCACACCCGGACCTGGATGGCCTGGCCGGACAGCACCACCATCTGGCGGAACAAGCTCAGCGGCGTCCAGTCGAACATCGCGCTCATCGCGAAGACCATCGCCAAGTACGAGCCGGTGACCATGTGCGCCAACCCGGCGAGCGTGGCCAAGGCGCGGTCGATGTGCGGCTCGGCCGTCACCGTCATCGGGGACATCCCGGTCGACGACTGCTGGATGCGCGACACCGGCCCGGTCTTCCGCACCGACGGCGCCGGCGGCCTCGACACCTTCGGCCTCAACTTCAACGGCTGGGGCAACCACCAGAACCCGCACGGCAACGACGCCCTGGTCGCCCAGCGGGTCGCCGGCTACCTCGGCCTGCCGTTCACCGCCGCGGGGCTGGTCGCCGAGGGCGGCGCCGTCGAGACCGACGCCGCGGGAACGCTGATGGCCACCCGCAGCAGCATCATCAACGCCAACCGCAACCCCGGCATGTCCCAGGCCGCGATCGAGAGCGCCCTGTGCGCGGCCTTCGGCGCCACCAAGGTGATCTGGTTCACCGGCATCACGGGCCAGGACATCACCGACGACCACGTGGACGCCACCTCGCGCTTCGTCGGCGCCGGCACGGCCGTGGTCCAGATGCCGCTCGCGAGCGACACCGACGTCTGGGCCCAGGACGAGCGCCAGCAGTACCGAACCCTGACGACCTCCACCAGCGCCCAGGGCACCCCGTTCACGGTCGGCCGGATCCAGGGGCCCGACTACAACCTCATCCGCTCGACCGACCCCAACTTCGTCGGCTCCTACGCCAACTACTACCTGTGCAACAACGCGGTGATCTCCGCGCAGTTCGGGGACACCCGGGCCGACAGCGCCGCCAGGGCCGCCCTCGCCCGGCTGTTCCCCGGCCGGACCGTCGAGCAGCTGAACATCGACTACCTCGGGGCCGGCGGCGGCGGCATCCACTGCGTCACCCAGCAGCAGCCCGCCGGGTGAGTCCGGCGGGGCCGGATCCGGTCCGCCGACCGGACCCGGCCCCGCACGGCGGCCGGCCCCGGGAGCGACTCCGGGACCGGCCCGTCCGGTCAGCCCAGGGCGGGGATGTCGTGCGTGGCGCAGTGGATGCCGCCGCCGCCCGCCGCGATCGCGTCGATCTTCACCGGGACGATCTCGCGGCCCGGGAAGTACTGCTTCATGATCTGCTGGGCCCGCTCGTCGGCGCGGGCGTCGCCGAACTTCGGCAGGTAGACGCCCTTCGTGCCGATGTAGAAGTTCATGTACGAGGAGACGAAGGCGTCGCCGCGCCCGGTGATCCTGTCAGGGTCGGGCTGCTGCAGCTCCACCACCTGCAGCTTCTTGCCCGTCGCGTCGGTGGCGTCCTTGAGGACGGAGCGGGCCTGGTCGGCCGAGCGGGACCAGACGTCCGGCGGGGTGCCCGGGAAGGCCTGGTCCAGCAGGACCACGCCGGGGGCGACGAAGCGGGTCAGGCAGTCGACGTGGGCGTCGGTGATGTCCTTGCCCTTGACGCCCGCCAGCCAGATCACCTTGGTCACGCCGAGGACCTTCTTCAGCTCGGCCTCGACCTGGTCCCGGCTCATGCCCGGGTTGCGGTTGTCGTTGACGACGGAGCTCTCGGTCACCATCAGGGTGCCCTGGCCGTCGGTCTCGAACGAGCCGCCCTCGGCGACCAGCCGGGTCTCGATCCGCTCGACGCCGTACTTCGCCAGCACCGTCCGGGCGACCTTGGAGTCGTTGCCGCGCTGCTGCTTGCCGCCCCAGCCGTTGAAGTTGAAGTCGACGCCCTTGACCTTGCCGCCCTCCTCGACGAACACCGGCAGGGTGTCGCGGGCCCACAGGTCGTCGACGGCGATCGGCACGACCTCGACGGCCGAGCCGCAGGCCTTCTGCGCGGCGTCCTTCTGCTCGGGGCGGGCCATCAGCACGACCGGCTCGCGGGCGGCGATGGCCTGGGCCAGGCCGGCCACGTCCCGGCGGACGTCCGCGAGCTGGTCGCCCCAGACGTTCTCGGACGCCGGCCAGGACATCACCGTGCGCAGGTGCTTGTCCCACTCGGCGCCGAAGCGGCGCGGGCCCGGGGTGCCGCCGGGCTGCGGCGGCACGGGGTTGTCGATGTCCTCGACGCCCGTGGGGTCGCAGGCCGTGAGGCCGAGGGTGAGGGCGCCGACACCGAGGCCGACACCGGCCAGGGAGCGCATCAGGGTACGGCGGGACGGGGCGTTGGTCATGCGGGAACTCCGGCTGCTGGTCTGGGCGGTGGACGGTGTGGACGGCGTGGGCGGTGTGGGCGGTGTGGGCGGTGTGGGCGGTGCGGGCGGTACGTGCGCGGGCGCCGGCTAGGGCAGCGGCTCGTGCATGGTCGAGCAGTGGATGCCGCCGCCACCGGTCATCAGGCGGTCGACGTCGATCTGCACCACCCGGCGGCCGGGGAAGGCCGAGGCGAGCGCGTCCCGGGCGGCGGCGTCCTTGTACGCGTCGCCGAACTGGGCGGTGATCACACCGCCGTTGACGACGTGGAAGTTGAGGTAGGAGTCCACGAACTTGGAGCTGCGGGAGCGGACGGTGTCCGGGCCGTGCACGGGAATGACCTGCAGGCGGCGGCCCCGGGCGTCGGTGGCGGCGGACAGGATCGCGAACTGCTCGCGGGCGTCCCGCGCCCAGGCGTCGTTGCGGTCCGCCGGCGGCAGCTGCACCATCACCACGCCGGGGCGGACGAACCGGGAGGTGACGTCCACGTGGTCGTCGGTGATGTCCTGGCCCTTGATCCCGGGCAGCCAGATCATGGTGTCCGCGCCGTAGGCCTCCAGGACGGCCTCCTCGATCTCGTCGCGGCTCATGCCGCGGTTGCGGTTCTTGTTGACCAGGCTGCTCTCGGTGGCCATCACGGTGCCGTCGCCGTCGGTCTCGATCGCGCCGCCCTCGCCGACGAAGTCCGCGTAGGTGTGGCGCAGGCCGCGGCGGGTGGCGATGAGCTCGGCCGCCCGGGCGTCGTCGTGGTGGACCTGCTTGTTGCCCCAGCCGTTGAAGTTGAGGACCACGGCGTCCAGGCCGCCGTACCCGTCCCGGCGGAACACCGGCGCGATGTCGCGCATCCACAGGTCGTCGGTGGGGATCGCGGTGATCACCTCGACCCCGGCGCCGCACCAGGACCGGGCCTTGTTCGCGGTCCAGTCGTCGGGGGCGCACATGACCACCGGCTCGAACTCGGCGATCGTGCGGGCGATCAGGGCGATGTCCTCCTGGACACCGCCCAGGCGCAGGCCCCACACGCCCCGGCGCGAGGGCCAGGACATCCAGGTCCGCGCGTGCGGGACGTCGTCCGCCGGCACCCAGGGGTAGGCCTCGGTGGAGCGGTCATCGCGGTAGTGGGTCATGAGGGTCTCCAGATCGTGCGACGGTGCCAGGACGGGCGCGGGGCCGCCGACTCCACTCTTCGCGCCGACCTGCGGTGGCGCACCAGGGAGCGGGGCGGACGGAGGTGCCCTGCCTGCACATGCAGGCTCGCACTGACTGAAAAATCAGTCAAACTTGCGGGCGAGTCATGACGCATCCTTGACGGCGGTTGTGCGCGACGTGAAGCTTCCGTGCGGATCCGGGCGGAACCGCTCGGATCAGGAACCGAGCCGGACCACTTCGGCGTCGATGGCGTCGGCCAGCAGTGTCCGGGCGTGCGCCAGCGGCAGGCTGCCACTGAGCCAGCGCATGCTCAGGCCCTCCAGTAGCGCCGTCAGCCGCTCCGCCGCGCCGGCCAGCGCGACCGCCGAGGCCATCGGCCGGACGTCGCCGAGCAGCTCGGCGATCTCCTGCACCCAGGTCCGGGTGGCCCGCGCCAGGTCCTCGCGCAGGGTCTCGTCGAACACCGCGCTCGCCCGCAGCTCGCCCCAGGCGGTGCTGTTCTCCCGCACCTCGACGGTGTCCTGGAGCTCCAGCAGCAGGGTCTGCTCCAGCTCCTCGCGGGGCGTCAGCGGCGGGGCGTCCGGGGCGCGGTCGGTCGTGTAGCGCTCCGCCCGGTCGTTGATGAACTCCAGCGTCTGCCGGAGGATCCCGGTGCGGTCCTTGAAGTGGTAGTAGATGAGCGCGGTCGACACGCCCGCCTCGGCCGCGAGTTCCTCAACCCGCAGCCCGCGCACCCCGCGTCGGGCGATCACCCGTGCCGCGGCTTCCAGGATCGACGTTTTACGACTGGCCACGGTCCACCACCTTACCGGTGCGTACCGGCGAGATCCGACCCGCCGTCTGAGAATCGGGTCAGCCGCCCGGCCGGTGTGTCGGCGGTGCGCCGGGCGGGAAGGTCCCGGCTGCTCGTACGTCGACACCCCGGACCCCGGCCGATCGGACACCCGACCTTGGACTCCCTGCTGCTCTCCCGCCGTGACCTCGACTTCCTGCTGCACGACTGGCTGGACGTCTCCGCCCTGACCCGTCGCGCCCGCTACGCCGACCACGACCGGGACACCTTCGACGCCGTACTGGACCTCAGCGAGGCCATCGCCACCCGGCACTTCGCCCCGCACAACAAGAAGAGCGACGCCGAGGAACCCCGCTTCGACGGCGAGCGGGTCCACCTCATCCCCGAGATCGGCCGGGCCCTGCGGGCCTACGCCGAAGCCGGACTGGTCGGCGCCTCCATGGACCACGACATCGGCGGCCAGCAACTGCCCGTCGTGGTCGCCAACGCCTGCCGGGCCTGGTTCCAGGCCGCCAACATCGCCACCGCCTCCTACCCGCTGCTCACCGTCGGCAATGCCAACCTGCTGCTGGCGCACGGCAGCCGGGAGCAGATCGACACCTACGTGCGGCCCATGGTCGAGGGCCGCTTCTTCGGCACCATGTGCCTCTCCGAGCCCCAGGCCGGGTCCTCGCTCGCCGACATCACCACCCGGGCGGTGCCGGCGGCCGACGGCACGTACCGGATCGCCGGCACCAAGACGTGGATCTCCGGCGGGGACCACGAGCTCAGCGAGAACATCGTCCACCTGGTGCTGGCCAAGATCCCCGGCGGTCCGCCCGGCGTGAAGGGCATCTCGCTGTTCGTCGTGCCCAAGTTCCTGGTCGGGCCGGACGGCGCGCCCGGGGAACGCAACGACGTGGTGCTCGCCGGCCTCAACCACAAGATGGGCTACCGCGGCACCACCAACACCCTGCTCAACTTCGGCGAGGGCCGGTACACCCCCGGCGGCGCCCCGGGCGCGGTGGGCCACCTGGTGGGCGAGGCCCACCACGGGCTCGCGTACATGTTCCACATGATGAACGAGGCCCGGATCGGCGTCGGCCAGGGCGCCACCGCGCTCGGCTACACCGGCTACCTGCACGCCCTCGACTACGCCCGCACCCGCCCGCAGGGCCGCCCGCTCGGCGCCAAGGACCCGGACGCCCCGCAGGTGCCGATCATCGAGCACGCGGACGTGCGCCGGATGCTGCTGGCGCAGAAGAGCTACGTCGAGGGCGCACTCGCCCTCGGCCTGTACTGCAGCCGGCTGCTCGACGAGGAGGCCACCGCCGAGCAGGAGGCCGACCGGTCCCGCGCCGAGCTGCTCCTCGACGTGCTGACGCCCATCGCCAAGAGCTGGCCGTCGCAGTGGTGCCTGGCCGCCAACGACCTCGCCATCCAGGTGCACGGCGGTTACGGCTACACCCGCGAGTACGACGTCGAGCAGTTCTACCGCGACAACCGGCTCAACGCGATCCACGAGGGCACCCACGGCATCCACGGCCTGGACCTGCTCGGCCGCAAGGTCGTGATGAACGGCGGGGCGGGGCTGCGGCTGCTCCTCGACACCCTCGCGGCGACCTCCGCGCGGGCCGCGGCAGCCGGCGGCGAGGCGGCCGGGTTCGCGGCCCGGCTGGACGCCGCCGCGGCCCGGATCGGGCGGACCACCGCCGCGCTGTGGGCGACCGGCGACCCGGCGGTCGCGCTGGCCAACGCCACCGTCTACCTGGAGGCGGTCGGCCACGTGGTGCTGGCCTGGATCTGGCTGGAGCAGTTCCTCGCGCTCGGCGCGGGCACCGACGCCTTCCGGGAGGGGAAGCGGCAGGCCGCCCGGTACTTCTTCCGGGTCGAACTGCCCCGCACCGGGCCGCAGTTCGACCTGCTCGACAGCCTCGACCGGACGGCCGAGGAGTGCCGGCCCGAGTGGTTCTGACGGCCCGGACAGGGGCGTCCGGAGCACCGCACCCGCCGTCCGGAGGGAGGGTCGGGCGCCCTCGCACCGGACGCCCTGTCGGTCGGGCCCGCCCGGGCGGTCGGCTGACGCCGACCCGTCGGGCCGATCCCGTCGGGCCGGCACCGGCCCCCGGGTCAGCCCACCGTGGCGTGGGGGCGGCCCGCCGGGCGGGGCCAGGTGTGGTGGTGGCGGTCGATGACGTAGTGGTGGTCGTGCCGCCAGGCGCCGCCCGCGGTCGCGTGCGCGTCGGCAAGGTGCGGGTGGCCGGCGGCCAGGTCGGTGTGCAGGTGCTCCAGCTCCTCGGGGTCGCGGGCCGGCCACAGGGCGGCGGCGCCCGTCGCGGCCGCCAGGGCGACCCCGCCGAGGACGACCGCGGTGACGGGCAGTCCGGCGCCGGCGGCGAGCCATCCGGCGAGGGGGTAGGTGAGCAGCCAGCAGGCGTGCGACAGGGAGAACTGGGCGGCGAACGCGGCGGGCAGGTCGGCGTCGGCGGCCGAGCGGCGGATGAGGCGCCCGCCGGGGGTCAGCACGGCGGAGCTGCCGGCGCCGACGAGCGCCCAGGCGGCGAGCAGGGCCACCCACGTCCCGGTGCCGGCCGGGGCGGCGGAGATCGCGGTGACGGCCGCCAGGACGGCCGGCAGGGCGAAGGCGGCGGGCAGCATGACGGCGCGGTCGCCGACCCGGGCCAGCACGCGGGGCAGCAGGAGCGCGGTGAGCATCGAGCCGACGCCGTAGGCGCCGAGCGCGAGCGAGACGGCCCCGGCCGGGCGGTGGAAGTGGTCGCGGACGACGTTGACGGTGTCGACGAAGACGATCGCGCCGGCGGCCGCGACCGCGAGGTCCAGGGCGAGCAGGGCGCGCAGCCGGGGAGTGGCCCGGAACAGGCGGGCGCCCAGGGCGGCCCGGGCGTGGCCGCCGCCGGTGCGT
Organism: Kitasatospora sp. NPDC059599; assembly: GCF_042735125.1. Classification (NCBI taxonomy): domain Bacteria; kingdom Bacillati; phylum Actinomycetota; class Actinomycetes; order Kitasatosporales; family Streptomycetaceae; genus Kitasatospora; species Kitasatospora sp. NPDC059599. Next base: position 10,443 of record NZ_JBHWCL010000022.1, read on the forward strand.
TCGACCGGGGCGGGCTTGGGCAGGACGGCGGAGACGACCAGGGCGGCGGAGGCCAGGAACCCGACCGCAGTCCCGGCGAACAGCCAGTCGTACGAGACCGCCGACAGCAGCAGCGCGGCGAGCGCGGGACTGAACAGGGACTCCAGGTCGTAGGCCAGCCGGGACATCGACAGCGCGTCGGTGTAGTCACGCTCGGCGGGCAGCACGTCCGGGATGGTGGCCTGGAACGTCGGGGTGAAGGCGGCGGAGGCGGCCTGGAGCAGGAGGATCAGCACGTAGACCTGCCAGACCCGGTCGACGAACGGCAGGGCGAGCGCGACGCAGGCCCGGGTGAGGTCCATCGCGACCATCAGGGTCCGCCGGGGCAGCCGGCCGGCGAGCGCGCCGGCGACCGGGGCCACGGCGACGTAGGCGACCATCTTGATCGCCAGCGCGGTGCCGAGGACGGCGGAGGCGTCGTCGCCGGCGATCCGGTAGGCCAGCAGGGACAGCGCCACGGTGGCCAGGCCGGTGCCGACCAGGGCCACGGCCTGCGCGGTGAAGAGGTGGCGGTAGGTGCGGTTGCGCAGCACGGAGAGCATGGGCGTCGTCCCGGTGGGCCGTGGGGTGGTCAGCCCATCATAAAAACAAGTGCGTACCTGTGCACCTATTCGTCGAAACTCGGCCCCGGCCGTGCGGTGCGGTCGGCGCGTGCGCCGCCCGGGCGTGTGCCTGCCGGCGCGTGCGCCCCGCCGACGCGGGTCAGTCGTGCGGCGGCAGGTGGCCGATCTGGTGGTCGGCGACGTTCAGCGCCTCGTCGACGAGCCGGCGCAGGTGGCCGTGGCGCAGCGAGTAGACCACGCGCCGGCCCTCCTTGCGGGTGGCGACGAGGCCGGCCAGCCGGAGCTTGGCCAGGTGCTGGCTGACGGACGGCCGGGCGGCGCCGGTGGCCCCGGTCAGCGTGGTGACGTCCGCCTCGCCGCGGCCGAGTCGCTCCAGCAGGGCGAGCCGGGTCCGGTCGGCCAGCAGGGTCAGCACGGACGCGGCGACGTCCAGGCGCTCCTCGGCCCGCTGCTGCGAGCGATGCGCATCTGCTCGATCGGTGCCGGTGCTCATCCGCCCATCGTAGGGCGTTCCCGTGCGCACCTGCGCGCACATCCGCCCGTGGAGCCGCCGGGGCCGCTCCCGTCCGGCGGCGCCGCTCGCCCGGGTCCCGGACGGCGGCGGGGCGCACGCGCGGACCGGCCGCCGCGGCGATCGACGTGAGAGGCTCGTCCCATGGAACAGCGCGTACTCGGCCGCACCGGCCGGCCCGTCTCGATCGTCGGACTCGGAACCTGGCAGCTCGGCGCGGACTGGGGGGACGTCCGTGAGGAGGACGCCCTGGCCGTGCTGGAGGCCTCCGTGGAGTCGGGCGTCACGCTCTTCGACACCGCCGACGTCTACGGCGACGGGCGCAGCGAGCGGCTGATCGGCCGCTTCCTGAAGGACCGCCCGGACGCCGAGGTCTTCGTCGCCACCAAGTTCGGCCGCCGGGTCGAGCAGCGGCCCGAGCACTACCACCTCGCGAACTTCCGTGCCTGGGCGGACCGTTCACGGTCCAACCTGGGCGTGGAGCGGCTCGACCTGGTGCAGCTGCACTGCCCGCCGACGCCCGTCTACTCCTCGGACGAGGTCTTCGACGCGCTGGACACCCTGGTCGCGGAGGAGCGGATCGCCGCGTACGGGGTGAGCGTGGAGACCTGCGCGGAGGCGCTGACCGCGATCGCGCGCCCGGGCGTGGCGAGCGTGCAGATCATCCTCAACGCGTTCCGGCTCAAGCCGCTGGAGCGGGTGCTGCCCGCCGCCGAGGCGGCCGGCGTGGGGATCCTGGCCCGGGTGCCGCTGGCCTCGGGGCTGCTCTCGGGCCGCTACAGCGAACGCACCGTCTTCCCGGCGGACGACCACCGCACCTACAACCGCCACGGCGAGGCCTTCGACCAGGGCGAGACCTTCTCCGGGGTGGACTTCGCCACCGGCGTCGAGGCGGCCGCCGAGTTCGCCGCGCTCGCGCCGGAGGGCGCCACCGCCGCCCAGACGGCGCTGCGCTGGATCGTCCAGCAGCCGGGCGTGACGACGGTGATCCCCGGCGCCCGCAACGTGGCGCAGGCGCGGGCCAACGCGGCCGCCGCCGGCCTCGCGCCGCTGCCGCCGGCCACCCTGGCGGCGGTGCGGGAGCTGTACGACCGCCGGATCCGGCCGCAGGTGCACGACCGCTGGTGACGGCGGGGCGGGCGGTGCCCGGACGGCCGTGATCCCGGGGGCGGGGGGGGGGGGGGGGGCCCCCCCCCCCCCGCCCGGGGGCCCGCGGGGGGCCGGCCCCGGGCCGGGGGGGCGCC
>NZ_JBHWCL010000022.1:12809-87118 GCF_042735125.1 Kitasatospora sp. NPDC059599
CCCGCGGCCGCGGGCCGCGGGCCCCCCCCGGGGGGGGGGGGGGGGGGGGGGGGCCCCGCGCCGGGCTTGCCCCGGGGGGGGGGGGGGGGGTCCCCCCCCCCCCCCCCGCGTCCGTGCGCCCTGCGGAGGCCGTCCGCGTGCCTGGGCAGCCGCCCCCCGCTCTGGCACCGTGGCGCGGACGATTCCGGATCCGCGGAGGAGGCACCCCATGGCACGGCGCTGGCTGGTGACGGGCTGTTCGTCCGGACTGGGGCAGGCCCTGGCCGCCGCCGCGGCCGAGGCGGGGGACGAGGTGGTGGCCACCGCCCGCAAGCCCGCCGCCTTGGAGGACCTGCGACGGCGCCACGGCGGGCGGATCCTGCCGCTGGCCCTGGACGTACGGGACGCCGAGCAGTGCCGCAACGCCGTCGCCGCCGCGGTGGACCGGCTCGGCGGCCTGGACGTCCTGGTCAACAACGCGGGCAACGGCGTGTTCGGCACCGTGGAGGAGGTCGGCGACGAGGAACTGCGCGACCAGCTGGAGACCCTGGTGGTCGGCCCCTGGCGGCTGGCCCGGCTCGTGCTGCCGGTGCTGCGCGCCCAGGGCAGCGGGCACGTCCTCAACGTCTCCTCGCTGTCCGGCCGGATGTCCTTCCCCGGCCTGGCCGCGTACGTCACCGGCAAGCACGCGCTGGAAGGCATGACGCAGGCCCTGGCCGCCGAGGCCGCGCCGTTCGGCATCCGGGTCGCCGCCCTGGAGCCCGCCGGCTACGCCACCCGCTACGGCACCTCGCTCACCGATGCCGCCGACCGCTCCGCGCTCTACCGGGACGCCACCGAGCCGATGCGCGAACAGCTGCGCGGGATGGCGCAGTTGCCGACGGTCAGCCGACCCGAGGACTTCGCCCGGGACGTCCTGCGGATCGTCGCCGCCGACACCCCGCTGCCGGTGCGCATCCCGGTCGGCGCCGGGAGCCTGGACTCCATCGCGGCCGCCGTGCACGCGGGTGCGGAGGAACTCGCCGCCGTCCGGGGCCTGTTGGACGGGTGACGCCGACCGCGGGCGTCGGGCGCCGGGGGCCGCCGGAGCGGACGTGGACCCTAGGGCTTGTCTGACAATTCGCGTCGCATCAGCGCGCGGCGTTGGGCGCCCGGCTGGGCGTGCCGCCGGAGCGTCCTCGTACTGGACGTACTTGGACGATTCGGCGGTGCGTCCAGGCGGGATGCCCGGCGTCGTGCGCGCGGCGGGAATTGTCAGACAAGCCCTAGCCCCGCTCGGCCGCGGGCGGGTCGAAGGCGCGGAAGAGCGAGAGGTCCGGTGCCTGCTCGCGGATCGCGGTCCACCGCTCCTGGAAGGCGTGCCGCAGGCGGGCGGGCGGCCAGGGGGAGGGCCGCAACTCCGGAGGGAGGAGCGGGTCGTGCTCCAGCGCGTGGCCGAACGCGTCGGCCAGGCGCAGCGCGGTGGCGACGAGTCCGGTGGAGCCGTGCGGGGTGCCGGTCGGGCCGCCGGCGGGGGTGTCCTCGACGGGGTGTCCGAGGGCGTCGGCGAGCGGGCCGTACGCGGCGAGGGTGTCGGCCGCGGGCCACAGGCGTTCCGCGGTGGTGGCCGGGTCGGAGAATCCCGGGCCGGTGAGGCGGGTGGCCTCCGCGGTGATGAGGTAGGTGTCGACGGTGGACCGCGAGGTCTCGTCGGTCAGTTCCCGTACGAGGTCGTGCGGGCTGACGTAGGTCCCGGGCGCGAGCGGGACGCCGCCGAGCCGGGTCAGCGCGGTGCGGAGCGCGTCGCGTTCGGCCCGGCGCTGCTCGGGGACGGAGAAGGTGTAGAGGCGCCAGAGCCCGTCCCAGGGGGCGAGTCCGGTGTCCTGCGCGTAGGCGAGGGCGACGAACCGGGTGTCCGCGTCGGTGCGCAGCCGGCCCGCGTCGGTCAGGTGGAGGCGGCCCTTGCGGCCCCGCCCTTCCTGGCGCAGCACGCCCGCCGCCTCCAGCCGGCGGACGGCGAGCCGCACCGGCTGGTCCGCGAGGCCGGCCGCCGCGGCGACGTCGTAGACGTAGTCGAGCGAGGCGGTGCCCCGGGGGTCGAAGCAGGCCTCGACGACCGTGCGCGGCGCGGGCTTGTATTCGGGCACGGGAGTCCTCGGTTCGTGACGGCGCGTCCCCGGGCGGGGCGTGCGGCCACTGTGCCACACCGGGGCGGGCGCTCCCGCGGACCGCGGGCGGGGCGGCCGCCCCGGGTGCGGCGGCCGGTCCGACCGGCCCGGCGCCCCCGCCGACGCGGGGTCAGGCGCCCTCCCAGGGGTAGCCGTGGCGCCGGAAGGCGGAGGCGATCGCGGCCTTGCCGCCCTCGACGTCGTCGTCGAAGAGGACGCGCCCGACCGGCGACTCGATCCGCACCTTGCCGCCGTGGCGGAAGACCCCGCCGACCTGGTCACGGGTGATGACGCGGGTGTCGTCGCCCTCGGTGATCGTGATGTCCTCGTCCGAGATGCGCAGCGTGGCGCTGTGGTACGTGAGGAGGAGCCCGGCGACCAGGCCGGCGACGGCCAGCAGTACCGGCCGTCCGACGACCATCGCCGGGGAGTCGAAGGAGCCGAGGAACCGCACGGTGTCCGCGTACGGGATCGGGTGCCGGGCGGCGAACCCGAGGAGCCAGGGGACGGCGAAGCCGAGACCGGCTCCGGCCGCACCGCAGAAGGCCCAGACGACCAGCTTGGTGTCCAGCGGCATCCGGAGCTCGGTCGGGGTGGCCGGAGAGCCGGGATCGTTCTTCATGAATACGACCGTAGCATATTCGATAGATATCGGCGGCCGATGGCCGGCACCGGCCGGGGGGGCGGGTGCGCGCCGCGGCGGGCGGCGCCCGGCGGTGCGGCGTGCCCGTCTCCCGTGCGCGGTGGGGGGAGGTTTGGCGAGCGGCCCGGGGAATCTTGTATGGTTCCTGGCGAATCATCCAGAGGGGTGGAGGGACCGGCCCTACGAAGCCCCGGCAGCTCCCCGGTCGACCCGGCGTCCGAAGTACGCGCCGTGCCGTCCGGGATCAGTGCCAACTCCGGCCTGCCGCCACTGTGGCGCGGGAAAGATGAGGAGACACGGTGCTCTCTGTGCTGTCCTTCGCCCGGGCGCTTCCCGCCCCGGCCCTTTCGCGTACCCGTCTCGTGCCCGGCGCAGGCAATCGGCCGACTTCTCCGGCCCGTCCTCGCTGACCACCCCCCCCGCTCCCCGCGGGGAGCCTCCGTGAGCACGGCCCGCCCGCCGCTCACGGGATCTGAGACGGAGTACCCATCCATGCAGAACACGAGCGGTGTCGGCGTGCTCGACAAGATCACCTCGATCCTCGGCACCCTGGAGGCCGGTCCCACCACCCTGGCCGGACTCGTCGCCGCCACCGGACTGGCGCGGCCCACCGCCCACCGGCTGGCCGTGGCACTCGAACACCACCGCCTGGTCACCAGGGACATGCAGGGCCGGTTCGTCCTCGGCCCCCGGCTCGGCGAGCTGTCGTCCGCGGCGGGGGAGGACCGCCTGCTGGCCGCCGCCGGCTCGGTCCTCACCCACCTGCGGGACATCACCGGCGAGAGCGCCCAGCTCTACCGCCGGCAGGGCGAGATCCGGATCTGCGTGGCCGCCGCCGAACGCCTCTCCGGCCTGCGCGACACCGTTCCGGTGGGCATCACCTTCCCCATGAAGGTCGGCTCCGCCGCACAGGTCCTGCTCGCCTGGGAGGAACCCGAGCGGCTCCACCGCGGCCTGCAGGGTGCCCGGTTCACCGCCACCGCGCTCAGCGGCGTACGGCGCCGCGGCTGGGCGCAGTCCATCGGCGAGCGCGAACTCGGCGTCGCCTCCGTCTCCGCGCCCGTCCGCGGACCGTCCAACCGGGTCGTGGCCGCCGTCTCCGTGTCCGGCCCGATCGAACGGCTCACCCGGCACCCGGGTGCGCAGCTCTCCCGGGCCGTCGTCGAGGCGGCCGACCGCCTCACCGAGGCCCTGTGCCATGCCTGACCGGGGCTCCCGGCCCCTTTTCGCGCCGGTCACGCCCGGCCGAACCGGGCCGCGGTCCGGGGCCCGGGCGCGGCCCCGGTTCGGCCCCGTTTCAGCCCCGGGGTTGCAGCACGGCGAGGGAGGGGCGGGGGATGCGGCCGATGACCGAGCCGATCAGGGTGCCGATCGACACCCCGAACAGCGCCGACACGGCCGCCAGCACGGCCTGCGCCCCGTTGCCGACCTCGATCTGGGCGGTGTTCAGCAGGCCGAAGGAGCCCGGCACCACGATCCAGAACGCCGGGAGGTAGAGCACCTGCCAGAGCGGACCGCCCGGCAGCCAGTGCACCAGGGTGGCCGCGCACGCGGCGGAGACCGCCCCGGCCAGGCCGCCGATCGCCGCGCCGTGCGCCATCCCCACCGTCACCTGGACGGTGGCGCTCACCGCGATCACCACGACGATCCACGGGACGGCCGAGGGCGGGGTGTGGACGTTGACCACCAGCCCGGCCACCGCGATCGCCAGCCCCAGCCCGATCACCCACCAACTCGGCTTCGCCACCTGGACGTTGGCCAGCGCCGAGGCCGGCATGCCGGTCGCGGTCGCGGCCGCGACCAGCCCCGCGAGGAACAGCGTCAGCTGCACCGCGCCGGACACCAGCCGGGCCGAACCCGCACTGGCCGCACCCGCGGCGATCTCCGACAGTCCGGTGACCAGCAGCCCGCCCGGCAGCAGGATCGCCAGCGTGGCCACGATCGTCCGCAGCGGGCCGTCCAGCAGCGAGGCCCGCGCGAGCGTCAGGACCAGCAGGGACACCAGGAACCCGGCGGTGACGGGCAGCAGCGGCCGCAGGTACGGCATCCGCCGGGCGAGCACGGTCAGCCCCACCACGATCAGCGAGCCGAGCCCGGCCGCCAGCACGTTCGCCGCCGCCGGCTGCAGGAAGAGGCAGACGCCCACCCCGACCGGCAGCGCCCCGAGGTCCGCCACCCAGGTGGGCCAGTGGGCCGGCGCCCGCCGGATCCGGTCCAGTTCGGCCAGGGCCCGCGGCCCGTCGAGCTCACCGGCGCGCAGCCGGTGCACCAGGTGGAGGACGTCCGCCGTCTGCTCGAACCGCAGGGCGGCGCCCACCGGCTGGAACCTGGCGCCCTCGTCGGGGCCCAGGGCGACGAACAGCCCGTTGGTCAGGGCCGCGACCCGCACCTCCGGAGCGCCCGACGCCCGCCCCAGGCCGCGGAGTTCCTCCTCGACCTCGTGGACGGGAAGGCCGCCGCCCAGCAGGGCCTCGCCGAGGTCGAGCAGCAGGCGGCAGAGCGGGTCGGGCGGGGCGCCGTCGCCCCGGACCGATGGAGACTTGGTGGACATGGCAGGTATCGTCCCATCCCGCCCGCTTCGGTCCGCGTGTGCCCCGGTCTGATCGGTTCCCGCCGGGTCGGTCCCTGTCGCCGAACCCCGGCCCCGCCCTGCTGCCGCCCCGCCCGTGCCCGGCCGCCCGTACCCGCTGCCGTCGCCCCGCCTCGGGCGTCCCCGGCCGGGCCGCTGGTCGGTCGGACCCGCTCACGGGCGGTACCGGCGGTACTTCCGGCGGTCCGCCGAACGTGATGTGAGGCCCGCGTGAAGGTCGCGGGTGGGGCCGGTGATCGGCCGTTGATCGGACGTAGACGCCGAGCCTGGAGCATCGGGAACCGGAGGGAACCGGTTCGGAGGCCACAGCCTGACCACCGGGGCCAGTACGGCCGGACCACGGGCCGCGCGGGCACCCAGTGCTGCGGCCGCCGGACCGGACCTCCAGCGAGAGTCCGAACCACGGAAGGGCAGACGAGGCATGGACAGCGGGCAGTCGGTGCAAGCGGTGAGGACGGCGGCGGGCTTCGGCGAGCAGCTGCGGGTACGGCGCGAGCGGATCGGGCTGACCCAGCAGTGCCTGGCCGATCACGCCACCCTGAGCGTGCGGGCCATCCGGGACATGGAGAGCGGCCGGGTGCGCCGGCCCCGCAACGAGACCGTCCGGCTGCTGGCGGACGCGCTGCGGCTGGAGGGCCGCAGCCGCACGGACTTCGAGGAGGCCGCCCGCCGGCACCCGCTCGCCGACGAACCGGCGACGGTGCCGGCACCGGCCGCGCCGCCGGTGGCGCGCGGGGCGATCGTCGGCCGCGAGATGGAGACCGAGGTCCTGGTCGACGCCTTCGCCGTGCACGGGGACCGGCTGGTCTCGCTGGTCGGCCTCGGCGGGGTGGGCAAGACCCGGCTCGCCCTGGAGGTCGCCCGCCGGGTGCACCTGGCCGCCCGCTGGTCGGTGCGCTGGGTGGACTGCGGCGGCGGCCCGCACCCCTGGCGCGGCCTGCCGGACGGCCTCGCCCGGGACATCGGCGACCGGCCAACCCTGCTGGTGCTGGACGGCGCCGACAACGGGGTGGACGCCGGACAGCTGGACGCCCTGTTCCAGCACTGCCCCGGGCTGCGGGTGCTGATCACCGCCCGCGAGGCCCGGCCGCTGCCCGGCGGCCAAGTCATCCCGCTCGCGCCGCTGCCCGTCCCGGCCCCCGAACTCGACGCCGAACCGGAGGCGTTGGCGCAGGTCGGAGCCGTCCGGCTGCTGCTCTCGCACCTGAGCCGGCTGCGCCCCGGCTACACCCTGGAGCGCTCCGAGGCACCCGCCGTCGCCGAGCTCTGCCGCCACCTGGACGGCCTGCCGGGCGCCTTGGAGCGCGCGGCGGGCTGGGCGCTGGTGCAGTCCACCGGCCAGCTGGTCGCCCGGCTGGCGGCCGTCCCGTTCACCCTGGCCGCACCGCCGCTGGTGTTCGGCGCGCGCGGCGACGTCCGTGACGAGGTGGAGCCGGCGATCCGACGGCTGACGGACCGCCAGCGACAGCTGCTGGAGGTCCTCGTGGACGAACCGGGGGACTGGTCCGGGGAGGACGCGGTGGTCCGCACCGGCTGGGCGCTGCAGACCTGCCTGGCGACGGTGCACGAGTTGCTGTCGCGCGGGCTGATCCGCAGCGTGCCCGCCCGGGACGGCGTGCGGTTCACGGTGCTCAACCTGTGCCGGCGCCTCGTCCGGGAGGAGCCGGGGCTCCGGCTGGCCCCGGCCGGGGACGTGCCGCTGCTCGCCGTCGCGGGCTGACGGCGCGGGCCGACGGACGCCCGGGCGTGGACGTGGGGGCTGGGCGCGGGGGCGGTGGCGCGGCGCCGTGAGCCGATAGCGGGCCCCGGCGGGCCGTCGATTCTGCCGCATTGTGCCGCAGGAGCTGCCGCTTGCCCGGCCCGATCGTTCCTAACGTTCTCCGTGGGCCGGGCCGCCGCGGAACACGCGCCGGAATCCCCGGTCCGCCGGCCCGGGCGTCGGCGGAAATCCATCGACGATCTCTACCGATGAGGGCTGAGTTGTGCAGCACGGAAATGCCGAACCCGGCGGGCTGGACGTCGTCGTGACGACGATGGCCTCGGACTCGCACACCTGGAACCTGGTGTTCCTGCAACTCCTGCTGGAGGAGATGGGCCACCGGGTGACGAACCTGGGCGCCTGCGTCCCGGACGCGCTGCTGCTCGCCGAATGCCGGCGGATCGTGCCGGACCTGATCGTGATCAGCAGCGTCAACGGGCACGGCCACCAGGAGGGCCTGCGGGTGATCCCGTCCCTGCGCGCCTGCCCGGAACTACGGCGCACGCCGACCGTCATCGGCGGCAAGCTCGGCATCGCCGGGGCCGACGACCCCGACCGTGAGCGGACGCTGCTGGCGGCCGGCTTCGACGCCGTCTTCGAGGAGGGCGCCTCGGTGGACCCGTTCCGCGAATTCGTCGACGGGCTGCGCTCCCGGGTCCTGCTGTGACCGGCTTCGGCGCGTTCGTGGCGCAGGCCGCGGAGGCCGGTGCCCTGGTGGTGCAGCCCCGGATGGGGATGGCGGAGGCGGCCCGGATGCGGGACGGCCTGCTCGCCACCCGGGGGGCGGCCGCCGTCACCGTCGGCACCATCACCCTGGACAGCTACACCCGCACCGGAGACCTCGGCGCGGCGCGGCGAGCCCTGGCCGTCGGGGCCGGCCTCAACGGCTACCCGATCGCCACCCACCCGGTCGAGGTCACCCGGGCGGTCCTGGACGGGGTGGCGGACGCCGGCTTCCCGGTACAGGTCCGGCACGGTTCGGCCGCACCGGAACGGATCTTCGAGGCGCTGCTGGCGGCCGGACTCGACGCCACCGAGGGCGGGCCGGTCTCCTACTGCCTGCCGTACGGCCGCACCCCGCTCCACGAGGCGGTGGCCTGCTGGCGGCGCAGCTGCGAACTTCTCGCCTCCATCCGCGCGTTCGGGGCGGAACCGCACCTGGAGACGTTCGGCGGCTGCATGATGGGCCAGCTCTGCCCGCCCTCGCTGCTGATCGCCATCAGCGTGCTGGAGGCGATGTTCTTCCGTCAGCACGGGCTGCGCAGCATCTCGCTCAGCTACGCCCAGCAGACCAGCGCCCACCAGGACGAGGAGGCCCTGGCCGCGCTCGGCCGGATCGCGGACGAGCTGCTCGCGGACGTCGACCGGCACCTGGTGGTGTACGCGTACATGGGTGTCTACCCGCGATCGCCCGCCGGTGCGCGGCTGCTGCTGGAGGACGCGGCGCGGCTCGCCGTGCGCGGCGGTGCCGCCCGGCTGATCGTCAAGACCACGGCCGAGGCGCACCGCATCCCGACGGTCGCCGAGAACGTCCGGGCCCTGGAGGCCGCCGCCGCGGCCGCCACGGCCGAGCGCACCCGCCCGCGGCCGGCCGCGCCGCCGGACACCGGGATCGAGACCGAGGCCAGGGCCCTGATCGGCGCCGTGCTCGACCTGGACGCCGACCTCGGGCGGGCCCTGGTGAAGGCGTTCGCGGCCGGCTACCTGGACGTGCCGTACTGCCTCCACCCCGACAACGCCGGGCGGACGCGCAGCTCGCTGGGCCCGGACGGCCGGCTGTACTGGTCCGCCGTCGGCTCGATGCCGATCGCCGGGCTGGTCGAGGGCGGCCGCCCGCCGATCCTCGGCTCGGCCGGACTGCTCGCCGCCCTCTCCCACGTCCAGCGCCGCTACGACGGCCAGGACGTGCGCTCGGCCGCGACGCCCGTCCCCCGGGGCCTGCCGGCCTCGCGCTGAGGCGCCCGGGGCCGCACCCGGCCGGGCGGTCCCCGGACACCCCTGCCCGCGAGCCGCGCCCGCCCGGCGAGAACCGCCCCGTTTCCCTGAACCGCCCCGCTTCCCTGAACCGCGCCATCCCCCAGACCAGACCCTCCCCGAGACCAGACCCTCCCCGAGAGACGAGGACCCCGACCATGCCCGAATCCGCTCCCCTGCCCCCGACCGACCCGGGTCGCCACCTGACCACGCCGGCCACCCGCAGCGCGCTCCGGATCCAGCAGCAGCTGCTGACCGCGGCGCGCGAGTTCCTGCGTGGCCGCGGCTTCACCGAGCTGCTGCCGCCGATCATCGGTCCGGTCACCGACCCCGGCGCGCGCGGCTCCAAGCAGGTGGACATCGACTTCTACGGCCACCGCTACAAGCTGATGACCAGCGCGATCCTGTACAAGCAGGCCTCGCTGCTGGCCTTCGACAAGATCTTCTGCATCGCCCCGAACGTCCGCCTGGAACCCCTGGAGACCGCGGGGACCAGCCGGCACCTGGCCGAGTTCCACCAGCTGGACGTGGAGTTCGCCGGCGCGAGCCGGGACGACGTCGTCCAGCTGGCCGAGGACCTGGTGGTGCACATGGTCGACAGCACGGTCCGCGAGCTGCCCAAGGAGTTCGCCGAACTCGGCCGGGACCCGCAGGCGTTCGCCGAACTCCTGAAGGGCTCCTTCGGACGCGTCCGGCACGCCGAGGCGGTCGCCGAACTCCGGGGCATCGGCCACCCGCAGAGCTCCGACGCCGAACTCGACTGGGAGGGAGAGGCGTTGCTGTCGGCCCGGCGCGACCGGCCGTTCTTCGTCACCGACTACCCGAAGGGCTCGCGCGGCTTCTACGACCGCGAGCACCCCGACGACCCGGGCCTGCTGCGCAACTTCGACCTGCTCGCGCCCGAGGGCTACGGCGAGCTGTGCAGCGGCAGCCAGCGCACCAACGACTACGCGGAGATCATCACCCGCATGCGGGAGACCGGCGAGAACCCGCAGAAGTACCGCTGGTACCTGGACCTGGTGCGCGAGGGCGTGCCCGCCAGCGCCGGCTTCGGCATCGGCGTCGAGCGGCTCACCCGCTACGTCGCCGGACTGGATGCCGTCTGGCAGGCCAGCGCCTTCCCGAAGCTCGCGGGGGTGGTGTCGCCGTGAGCGACCTCAGCGCACCCGGCTTCCCGGAGGAGGAGGTCCGGCGGCGGGCCCGCGCCGGAGCGGCCGCCGCGTTCCCGCCCGCCGAGGAGTACGGACACGTGCTGTTCGGCGCAGCCGGGACCGACGGGACTGGCGGATCGGCCCGGCCGGACGCCCTGGACGAGCTGCGGATCGTCCCGCCGCTGTTCCTGCCGCAGCGGCTCGCCAAGCTGATCGACCTCGGCCGCGAGCCCGACTACCGGGACGTCGAACTCGCCACCACCATCGGCGGGTTCGCCTCCGCACTGCCGGTGTACGTGTCCGCGACCGGCTCCACCCGGGCCGCCGGCGGCGACCTGGGCCTGGCCCTCAGCCGGCAGGCCGGGGCGCTCGGGATCCCGATGGTGATCGGCGAGAACGTGGTGCCGGTCAACGGCTACGGGCGGCTCGGCGAGGCGGCCGACCGCACCCTGCTCGGGCGGCTGCGCGCCTACGGCGAGGAACTCCCGGACGGGCTGGGCGGCGTGGCCGTCCAGCAGAGCACGGAGGACGCCGACGCCGAGGTGTGGAACCTCGTCCACAGCGATCCGGCCGCCCGGCCGCTGCTCGAATCGGGGCGTCTGGCCTTCGAGTTGAAGGTCGGCCAGGGTGCCAAGCCGGGTCTGGGCGGGATGACCGTACTGGAGGCCGAGGCCGCCGCCGCACTCGGCGACCGCTTCGGGCTGGACCCGTTGTTCGGCGACGGCCGGGTGCTGCGCGCCGCGACCCCGGGCACCTTCACGGCGGAGATCCTGCGCCAGCAGATCCGGCTGATGCGCAACAACTACCCGCGGGTGCGGATCTGGGTGAAGCTCTACCCGGGCCGCGACGTGGCCGAGGCCGCCCGGGTCGCGCACGAGGCAGGCGCGGACGCCGTCGTGGTGGACGGCGCCGAGGGCGGCACCGGTTGGGCGCCCGGGGTGTTCCTGCCGCACGTCGGACTGCCGCTGGCGGAGTGCCTGCGCCGCCTGGCGGCCGACCCGCCGCCGAGCCTGCTGGTCTCCGGGCGGATCTGGGAGGGTGCCAGGGCGGTCAAGAGCCTGGCGCTGGGCGCCCGCGCGGTGGGCCTCGGACGGGCCGCGCTGCTGGCCGTCGCGGAGGACCGGGAATCCGGGCTCCGCCGTTTCGCGGAATGCCTGGCACTGGAACTCGGATTGCTGATCAGTGCGCTCGGAAAATACGCGCCGAAGGCCCTCGACCGGGAGGACGTCTGGTCCTCCGAGGGATTCTGAATCACCCCCGGCCGGTAGCTCTGGCCTGCTCGGAAAGCGGCATGATGAAACTGCCGATTTCCTTCCGCTCTTTCTGCCGATAGGGCCGTCGGATTCCCCCTATCGTCGCTTTCGTCGCCGGTTTCTCTCACGATCTGGGGTTGGATGATGTCCTCTCGCGGTTTCCCCCTCGAATTCACGGCACCCGAATTCGCGCCGTTCGCCTCCGCCGTCCGCCGCTTCCCGGAGCGGCCGGCCGTCCGGGCCGGCAGCCGGACCGTCAGCTACCGGGAGCTGGACGGCCTGACCGCCGCCCTGGCCGCCCGGCTCGCCCCCGGGCGGACGGTCGCCGTCACCGGCCGCGACCGGCTGGACCACGTGGTCGCGCTGCTGGCGGTGCTGCGGGCGGGCGCCACCTATCTGCCGCTGGACCGGGAGGCCCCCGAGGAGCGCAACCGCTGGATCACCGAGGACGCCGGAGCCTCCCTCGCCCTCGACGGCGACGCGCTCACCGCGCTCACCGAAGGCGCCGGGCTCACCGAAGGCGCCGGGCTCGCCGAAGGCACCGCGCTCACCGAAGGCGCGGGGCTCACCGGGCTCGCCGGGGCCGCGGGCACGGCGGACGCGGCCGCCGGCTACGTCATCTACACCTCCGGCACCACCGGCCGCCCCAAGGGCGTGCACGTGCCGCTCGCGGCGCTCACCGGCCACCTGGCCGCCGTGGTCGGGACCTTCGGCCTCACCGAGCAGGACGTGGTGCTGCAGTTCGCCCGCCCGACCGTCGACGTGGCGGTGGAGCAGGTGCTCGGCGCCCTGTCCGCCGGGGCCTGCCTGGTCCTCCCGGAGCAGCAACTCCTGGCCCCGGCCGAGCTGCTGGACCTGCTGGACGCCGAGGGCGTCACCGTCGCCAACCTGGCCGCCGGCTACTTCCAGGACGTGGTGGCGGCCCTGGGCGGCCGGGTGCCGAGCACCCTGCGGCTGATGATCTCGGGCAGCGACAAGCTGGAGCCCGCCACCGCCGCCGCCTGGTGGGCGGCGACCGGGGTGCCGCTGCTGAACGCGTACGGGCCCACCGAGACCGTGGTCACCGCCACCACCCACCGGCTGGCCGGTGAGCAGGTGGCCTCCCGGGTGCCGATCGGCACCGCGCTCGGCGCCCGGCGGCTCTACGTCCTGGACGAGCGGCTGCGGTCGGTGCCGCCCGGCGAGGCCGGCGAACTGTACGTCGGCGGGCCGTTGCTGGCCTCGGGCTACCTCGGTCGCCCCGGCCTGACCGCCGACCGCTTCGTCGCGGACCCGTTCGCGGACCCGTTCGCGGACCGGTCCGACGGGCAACAGGAACAGCCCGGCGGAGCGCGGATGTACCGCACCGGCGACGTGGTGCGCCGCGCCGTCGAGGACGGCCCGCTGGAGTTCCTCGGCCGCAGCGACCACCAGGTGAAGATCCGGGGCTTCCGGGTCGAGCCGGGGGAGGTCGAGCAGGTGCTGGCGGGTCACCCCGGTGTCACCGGCTGCGTCGTGGTGGCGCACGAGGGCCGGTTGGCCGCGTACGTGACCGGCGCCGCGCCGGAGTACGCCGTGGTCCGGCCCTGGCTGGCCGAGCGGCTGCCCGAGCACCTGGTCCCGGCGACGCTGACCGCCCTGGCGGCCTTCCCGCTGACCGCCGGCGGCAAGGTGGACCGCGCGGCGCTGCCCGCGCCGCAGGCCGCGGCCGAGGCCAAGCCGGCCGGCCGGCCGCCCCGCACTCCCGCCGAGCAGCTGATCGCGGCGGTGTGGGCGGACGTGCTCGGGGTGCCGGAGGTCGGCGCCGACGACAACTTCTTCCACCTGGGCGGCGATTCGCTGACCGCGGTGCGGGTGGTGGGCCGGGTCTTCGACGTCTTCGGCATGGTGTCGCCGTACACCATCTTCGACGCGCCGACGCTGGCCGAGTTCGCCGCCGCGGTGAGCTCCGCGACCGGCGGCGAGCGCCCCGAGCTGGTCCGTACGGGCGGCACCGAGGCCCCGCTGTCCAAGTTCCAGCGCGGCCTCTGGTTCCTCGACCAGTGGAACCCGGACGCGCCGACCTACGTGGTGCCCTGGGTGTTCCGCTTCGCCGGGCCGGTCGACCCGGAGCTGCTGCGGCGCGCGCTGGCGGGGGTGGTGGCGCGGCACGAGAGCCTGCGGACGACCTTCGAGCTCGCCGAGGACGGCCCGCGCCAGGTCGTCCACCCGGCGGTGGAGCTGCCGTTCACGCTCACCGAGACCACCGCCGACCGGGTGGACGACCTGGTCGCCGAGGCGGCGCTGGAGCCCTTCGACCTGGAGCGGGGGCCGCTGGTACGGGCCCGGGTCTTCCGGGCCGGCGGGGCGACCACACTGCTGCTGCTGCTCCACCACATCGTCTGGGACGAGGGCTCGCTGGCCGTGCTGGAGGCCGAACTCCAGGAGCTGTACGCGGCGGCGGCCGAGGGCCGTCCGGCCGAGCTGCCGGAACTCGCCGTCCAGTACGGCGACTACGCCGCCTGGCAGTACCGGGACGACACCACCGATCGCCAACTCGACTACTGGCGCGAGCAGTTGCGAGACGCGCCGACGGAGCCGGCGCTGGCCTCCGACCACCCCCGACCGGAGGAGCAGGCCTTCCGCGGGGCCTTCCACCGCTTCACGATGCCGGGCCCGGTCGCCGAGGCCGTCCGGGCGCTCGCCCGCAGCGAGGACGCCACCCCGTTCATGGTGCTGCTCGCCGGGCTGGCGCTCACCCTGCACCGCCGGTCCGGGCAGCGGGACCTGGTGCTCGGCTCCCCGGTCAACGTCCGCGGCCGGGCCGAACTCGACGACCTGATCGGCTACTTCGTCAACCTGCTGCCGCTGCGGCTGAAGCTGGAGGAGGGCGCCTCCTTCCGCGAGCTGGTCCGGCACGTGCGTGAGGTGTCGATCGCCGGGTACCGGCACCAGGAGGTGCCCTTCGACGACATCGCGAGCGCCGTCCTCGACGAGCGCCCCGAGGACCGCAACCCGCTCTGCCAGGTGCTGCTGGAGCTGCACCCGCTGGACACCCGGCCGTTCACGGTCGGCGGCCACCAGGTCACCCGGGCCCTGCACTCCAACCCGGTCTCCCGCTTCGACCTGTCGGTCTCCGTGGACGACCTCGGCACCGGCTTCACCGGCCGCTTCGAGTACGACAGCGACCTGTTCGGGCCCGCCACCATGGCCGGCCTGTGCGAGGAGTGGCTGGGCACCCTGGCCTCCGCCGTCGAGGTGCCGGTGCACGCCCTGTTCGAGGCGCAGGCCGCCCGCGCCCCGCACGCCACCGCCCTGATCGCAGGCGAACGCACCGTCGGATACGGCGAGTTGAACGCCGCCGCGAACCGGCTCGCCCGCCACCTGACGGGCCTCGGCATCGGCCGCGGCGACACCGTCGCGGTGCTGGCCGACCGCGGGCCCGAGATGGTCACCGCCCTGCTGGCGGCACTCAAGACCGGCGCCGCCTACACCCTGCTGGACCCGGACTTCCCGGCCGAGCGGCTGGCCGGCGCGGTCGCCGACACCGGCGCCGCCACGGTGGTCACCCACCGGCGCGCCACCGTGCCGTTCGACGTCCCGAACCAGGTCGACCTGGACTCCTCGGCCGCCGAACTCGCCCGGTACGCGGCGCACGACCCGGGCCTGCCGGTCGACGGCGCCGACCTCGCCTGCGTGATGTTCACCTCCGGCTCCACCGGCCGCCCCAAGGGCGTGGCCGTCCCGCACCGGGCGCTCACCACCACCTACCTCGGCCAGGACTACGCCCGCTTCGGCCCGCAGGAGGTCTGGCTGCAGTGCTCGCCGGTCTCCTGGGACGCCTTCGCCCTGGAGCTCTACGGCGCCCTCTGCTTCGGCGGCAGCTGCGTCCTGCAGCCCGGCCAGCGGCCCGACCCGCAGACCATCGCCGAGCTGACCCGCCGCCACGGCGTCACCCAGCTCCAGCTCTCCGCCAGTTTGTTCAACTTCCTGCTGGAGGAGTTCCCGGAGACCTACGACGGGCTGAAGCTCGCCTTCACGGCCGGCGAGCGGGCCTCCGTCACCCACGTCGCGAAGGCCCTGGAGAACCACCCGGGCCTCGAGGTCGCCAACGGCTACGGCCCGGTCGAGAGCCTCGGCCTGACCACCTGCCACCGGGTCACCCCCGCCGACCTGACCGGCGGCTCGGTGCCGATCGGCGCCGCGCTGAACGGCAAGGGCGTCCACGTCCTGGACGAGCTGCTGCGCCCCGTCGAGCCCGGTGTCACGGGCGAGCTGTACGCCTCCGGCGGCGGCCTCGCCCACGGCTACCTCGGCCGGTCCGGACTGACCGCCGAACGCTTCGTCGCCTCCCCGTTCGGCGCCCCCGGCGAGCGCCTCTACCGCACCGGCGACCTCGGTTTCGTCAGCGCGGAGGGCCTGCTGGAGGTCACCGGCCGGATCGACGACCAGATCAAGATCCGCGGGTTCCGGGTCGAGCCCGGCGAGGTCGAGGACGCGCTCACCCGCCACCCGGCCGTCCAGGAGGCCGTCGTCACCGTGCACGAGCCCGCCCCGGGCGACCGCCGGCTCGCCGCCTACGTCACCGCCGGTGCCGACGCCCCCGACCCCGACGCGCTGCTCGACCACCTGGCGGCCCTGCTGCCCGAGCACATGGTGCCCGCCACCCTCGACGTCCTGGACGCCCTGCCGCTGAGCCACAACGGCAAGGTGGACCGCAAGGCGCTGCCCGCCCCCGCCGGGCGCCGCGCCGCCGCACCCGACCCGCTGACCGGGGCCGAGCGGCTGGTCGCCGACGCCGTGCGCGAGGTGCTCGACCTCGCCGAGGTCGGCCGGGACGACAACTTCTTCCGGATCGGCGGCAACTCGCTCGCCGCCGTCCGGGTCGCGATGCGGCTGTCCCGGGAGACCGGCACCCGCGTCCCCCCGCAACTGGTGTTCCGGGCCAGGACCGTGAGCGCCATCGCCGAACGGCTGGCCGCCCGATGACGGGCCGCACCGCACACGAAGGGAACGAGGCCGTGAGCCCGTCCGACCACCCGGCGCGCACCGCGCCCGTCTCCGGGCTGCAGCGCGGCCTCTGGTTCCTCGACCGCCTCGACCCGCAGGCCGTCACCTACTGCACCCCGTGGACCGTCGACGTCACCGGTCCGCTCGACCTCGACCTGCTCGGCGGCGCGCTGGACGCCGTGGTGGCCCGGCACGAGGCGCTGCGCACCACCTTCGCCCTGCACCCCGACGGCCCCCGCCAGCAGGTGCACCACGCCCTGCCGGTGCCGCTCGCGGTGACCGACCTGCGCCCGTCGGCCGGGCCGGAGCAGGCCGGGCCCGGGCAGGCCGGCCGGTTGGAGGAACTGCTCGCCGCCCGCTGCTCCGAGCCCTTCGATCTGGCCGCCGGTCCGCTGCTGCGGGCCGAGGCGTTCCGGCTGGCGGACGAGCGCACCACGGTGCTGTTCACCGTCCACCACATCGTCTGGGACGGCTGGTCCGCCGAGGTCTTCGCCCGTGAACTCGCCGAGCTGTACGGCGCCGCCGTGGCGGGCCGGGAGGCCGTGCTGCCGGAGCTGACCGTGCAGTACGCCGACCACGCCGAGGAGCGGCTCGGCACCTCCTACGAGGAGCACCTGACCTACTGGAAGGAGCAGCTGGACGGCGCACCCGGCCTGCTGGAACTGCCCACCGACCGGCCCCGGCCGGCCGAGCGCTCCGCCGCCGGGCGGACCGAGGAGTTCGGCTCCGCCCCCGGCACGGCGGCCCGGGTCCGCGCCCTGGCCGAGGCGGAGGGCGTCACCCCGTTCACCGTCCAGCTGGCGGCCTTCGCCCTGCTGCTGAACCGCTGGACCGGCGCCGACGACCTGGTGATCGGCACCCCCGTCACCACCCGCGACCGCCCCGAACTGGAGCACCTGCTCGGCTACTTCGTCAACCTGCTGCCACTGCGCCTGCGGCTCTCGCCCACCCTGTCCTTCCGGGACCTGCTGGAGCACGTCCAGGACGTCGCCTTCGACGCCTACGGCTACCTCGACGTGCCGTTCGACCAGCTGGTCGACCACCTCGGTGCCGCCCGCACCGCGCAGCACCCGCCGCTGGTCCAGGTGGTGTTCGGCGCCCACGGCGAGGACCGCACCCCGTTCGCGCTCGGCCCGGCCACCGCGCAGAGCCGGGTCCGCTCCAACGGCACCAGCAAGTTCGACCTCACCTGGTCCGTCTTCGACGGCGGCGACACCTCCCCCCGCGCCGACGGGGAGGACTCCGGCGGCGGCCTGCGCGGCGAGGCCGAGTACCGCAGTGAGCTGTTCGACCCGGAGACCGTCCGGCGCCTGGCGGCCGACTGGAACACCGTGCTCACCGCGGCCCTGGACGACCCCGACGCCACCGTGCTGCGGCTGACCACGCGCGGCGAGGACGCCCCCCGCGCCACCGACACCCCCGGCCACTGCCTGCACCACCTGTTCGAGCGGGCCGCCGACGCCCACCCCGACCGGCCCGCCGTCAGCGACCAGGACCGCACCCTGAGCTACGCCGAGCTCGACCGCCGGGCCAACCGCCTCGCGCACGCCCTGCGGGCCCGCGGCGCCGGCCCCGGCGACCGGATCGGCATGCTGCTGGACCGCACGGCCGACGTCCTGGTCACCGTCCTCGGCGTGCTCAAGACCGGCGCCGCGTACGTGCCCGTCGACCTGGCCGCCCCCGCCGACCGCGCCGCACTCGTCTTCGGGGACACCGAGGTCGCCCTGGTGGTCACCGACCGTGCGGACCGGGTGCCCGAAGGCCCCTGGCAGGCCTACGACCTGACCGCCGAGGCCGCCGACCTGGCCGCCCGGCCGGACACCCGCCCGCCCGCCGCCGGCCGCCCCGGCGACGTCGCCTACGTCATCTTCACCTCCGGTTCCACCGGCCGCCCCAAGGGCGTCGCCGTCGCCCACGAGCACGTCAGCCGGCTGATGGCGGACGGCGCGGAGCACTTCGGCTTCGGCCCGGAGGAGACCTGGACGCTGTTCCACAGCTACGCCTTCGACTGGACGGTCTGGGAGATGTGGGGCGCCCTGCTGCACGGCGCCCGCCTGGTCGTCGTCCCGTACGTGACGAGCCGTTCGCCGGAGGAGTTCGCCCAGCTCCTGGAGGAGGAGCGGGTTTCCTTCCTCTGCCTCACCCCGTCGGCGCTGCGCCAGCTGGAGCCGGTGCTGCGCCACAGCCCGCGCGCCCTGCCCGCGCTGAAGTGGATCATGCTCGGCGGGGAGGCGCTGGACCCGGCCGTCGTCCAGCGCTGGTTCGAGCTCGACGTGCCGCCCCCGGCCCGGCTCTGCAACCTGTACGGCATCACCGAGACCACCGTCCACGTCACCACCCACGACCTCGCCGACAGCACCGGCTTCGAACGCAGCCTGATCGGCGCACCCATGCCGCACCTGACCGCGCAGGTCCTGGACGACTGGCTGCGGCCCTGCCCGCCCGGCGCGGCCGGCGAGCTGTACATCGGCGGCGGCAGCCTCGCCCACGGCTACTGGGGCCGCCCCGGCCTCACCGCCGGCCGCTTCGTCGCCGACCCCTACGGCCCGCCCGGAGCCCGGCTCTACCGCACCGGCGACGTCGCCCGCCGACTGCCCGACGGCGGCCTGGAGTACATCGGCCGCGCCGACTTCCAGGTCAAGCTGCGCGGCTTCCGGATCGAACTCGGCGAGATCGAGAACGCCCTCGCCGCCCACCCGGACGTCGACGCCTGCGTGGTCACCGTGCACGAGGACCGCCTCGCGGCGTACGTCACCGGGCGCGAACCCGCCGACGTCCGCGCCTTCCTCGGCCGCTCGCTCCCGCCGTACATGGTCCCGGCGAGCTACACCGTGCTGGAGTCCCTGCCGCTCACCGTCAACGGCAAGGTCGACCGCGGGGCGCTGCCCGCCCCCGGCCAGCGCAGCACGGCCACCGGAGGCCGCCACGTCGAGCCGCGCACCCCGGAGGAGGAGGCCTTCGCCGCCGTCTGGACGGAGGTCCTCGGGGTCGACGGCATCGGCGTCCACGACGACTTCTTCCACCTCGGCGGGGACTCCATCCGGGCCGTCCAACTGGCCGGCGCGCTGCACGAACGCGGCTGGGGGGTGAGCCTGCGGGACGTCTTCGACGCCCCCACCGTCGCCGCCCTGCTGCCGCGGGCCGAGCCCGTCACCGGCGGCGCCGAGGCCCGCGAACCCTTCGCCCTGATCACCCCCGAGGACCGCGCCGACCTGCCGCCCGGCCTCGCCGACGCCTACCCCATGGTGTCCATGCAGCTCTCCATGGTCTTCCACATGGAGATCGCCGGCGGCACCGACAGCTACCACAACGTCAACTCCTACCGGATCTCCGGCGACCTCGACGAACAGGCCTTCCGCCGCTCCGTCGCCGAGGCGATGGACCGGCACGCCGTCCTGCGCACCGGCCTCGACCTGTCCGGCTACGGCGAACCGCTGCAGCTCGTCCACGGCCGGCTGCCCGCCCCCGTCGAATTCGCCGACCTGCGCGGCGAACCCGACCAGGACACGGCCGTCCGGGAGGTCTTCGACGCCCACCGCCTGACCCCCTTCGACCTCACCGCGCCGCCGCTGTTCCGGATCACCGTGCAGCGCCTCGCCGAGGACGCCTTCCAGCTCACCGTCTCGGAGCACCACGCGATCCTGGACGGCTGGAGCTTCACCTCGCTGCTCACCGAGATCCTGGAGCGCCACACCGCCCTCGCCGCCGACCCGCTCGGCGCCCCCACCCCGCCGCCGCGCACCGCCTTCCGCGACTTCGTGGTCGTCGAACGGGAAGCGGCCCGGGACGAACGGTCGCTGGCGTACTGGCGCGAGCGGCTGTCCGGCGCCAGCGGCCAGCTGTTCCCCGGCAGCGAGGACGTGCACGAGCTGTCGCGCACCGTCGAACGGGTGCTGCCCGAAGCGCCCGGACAGCTGCGGCTGGTCGCCGAGACGCTCGCCGTGCCGGTCAAGTCGGTCGCGCTCGCCGCCCACCTGCACGCCCTCGCCGCCATCACCGGGCGCCCGCGCGTCACCACCGGCCTGGCCGTCAACGGCCGGCTGGAACGGCTCGGCGGCACCGAGGTGTACGGGCTGTTCCTCAACACCGTCCCGCTGAGCTGCGAGCCCACCGACGACCTGCTCGCCCTGGCCCGCGAGGTCCACCGGGAGGAGCTCGACATGATGCCGCACCGCCGGGTGCCCTTCGCCCGCCTCGCCCGGCTGATGACCGACACCGCGCTGGACACCCAGTTCGGCTTCCTGCGCTTCCACGCCCTGGGCCGGCTCAGCTCGGCCCGCATCGTGGACGGCCGGATCGGCTGCGAGCCGACCCTGCGCCACGAACCCAACAGCTTCGCCTTCGGCGCCTCGCTGATCCAGGACCCGGTCTCCCAGCGCGTGCTGCTCGCCGTGGACCACCAGCGCTCCCTGGTCGACGACAGCACCGCCGAGCAGTTCATCGACACCTACACGGCCGCCCTGCACGCCATGGCCGCCGCCGCCCGAGACCTCTGAGGACCCGCCATGACCGACCTGCTGCAGCGCCTGCGCGACACCGTCGCCGCCCACCCCGAGCGCACCGCCGTCCTCGCCGGCGCGGACCGCCTCGACTACGCCGCCCTCGACCGCCGCACCGCCGGACTGGCCCGCGCCCTGCGCGCCCTCGGCGTCGGCCGCGGCGACCGGGTCGGCGTCCACCTCGGCCGCACCGCCGACCTGCCGGTCGCCCTGCTCGCCGTCTGGCGGGCCGGCGCCGCCTACGTCCCGCTCGACCCGGCCTACCCCGCCGAGCGGCTCGCCTTCATGGCCTCCGACGCCCGCCTCGCCGCCCTGATCAGCGTCGACGGCCTCCCCGCCGCCGAGGGCGTGCCGGTGCTGCGCCCGGACGCCGCCGTCGACGGGCCCGAACTGCCGGAGCAGGCACACCCGCTCGACCCGGCCTACGTCATCCACACCTCCGGCTCCACCGGCCGCCCCAAGGGCGTCGAGGTGCCGCGCGGCGCCGTCGCCGGACTGATCGAGGGGCTGGAGGCCACCGGAGCCCTCCGCGCCGAGCCCGGCGTGGTCGGCTGGAACGCCAGCATCTCCTTCGACGCCTCCGTCCCGCAGTGGACCAGGATCTGCCGCGGCGACACCGTCCTGGTCATCGGCGACGAGCAGCGCGCCGACCCGGCCCGGCTGGCCGCCCTGCTGGCCGAGCACGCCGTCACCGACTTCGACCTGACGCCGTCGCACTGGGAGCTGCTGCGCGAGCCGCTCGCCGGCGCCCGGGTGCCGCGGCTGTTCATGGGCGGCGAAGCCGTCCCCGAGCGCACCTGGCGCGAACTGGCCGACGGCGGCATCGACGCCCTCAACCTGTACGGGCCCACCGAATGCACCGTCGAGGCCGTCACCGCGCCGATCAGCGGCCCCGGCCCGCACCTGGGCGAGCCGATGCCCGGCGTGCGCCTCCACCTGCTGGACGAGAAGCTCTCCCCGGTCGCCGACGGCGTGGTCGGCGAGCTGTACCTGGCCGGGCCCGGGCTCGCCCACGGCTACGTCGGCCGGCCCGGACTGACCGCCGAGCGCTTCGTCGCCGACCCGACCGCCGGGCCCGGAGGGAGGATGTACCGCACCGGCGACCAGGCCCGGCGCGGCGCGGGCGGCCTGCTGGAGTACGTCGGCCGGGTCGACCGGCAGGTCAAGGTGCGCGGCTTCCGGATCGAGCTCGGCGAGGTCGAGCACGCCCTGGCCCGGCTGGAGGGCGTCCGGGCCGCCGCCGTCACCGTGTACGAGCCGGCCCCCGGCGACCGCAGGCTGGCCGGCTACGTCACCGGCGCCGTCACCCCCGCCGTACTGACCGAGCGGCTGCGGGCCACCGTGCCCGCCCACCTGGTGCCGTCGGTGATCACCGTGCTGGACGCCATGCCGCTCACCCCGAACGGCAAGGTCGACCTGGCGGCGCTGCCCGTCCCCGCCGCCGGGGCCGAGCCCGCGCCGGCGCCGGACGGCTCCGCGGCCTCCGGCTCGTCCGAGGGCACCGGGGGACTGGCCGACCAGGTCACCGAGGTCTGGAGCACCGTCCTCGGCGTGACCGGCCTGGTGCCCACCGACGACTTCTTCTCGCTCGGCGGCCACTCGCTCGCCGCGCTGCGGGTCGTCCACCTGCTGCGCCGCCGCCTCGGCATCGAGCTCCAGCTGCGCCACCTGCTGGACTCGGCCGACCTGGCCGCCTTCACCGCCACCGTCGAGCGGGCCACGCAGGCCGGCACCGCCGCCCCCCGGCCGGCGCTGACCGCCCGGGCCCGGTGAGCCGCGCATGACCACCGCCACCCGGGTCCGGCCCCGCGTCGAGGGGGACTGGCTGTTCGTCCCCGTGCCCCAACCGCACCGCCCGTTCCGGCTGTTCTGCTTCCCGCACGCCGGGGGCGACGCCACCGCCTACACCCCGCTCGCCCGCGCCCTCGCCCCGACCGCCGAGGTCTGGGCGGTGCGCCCGCCGGCCCGCGGCGGCCGGCTCGGCCACCCGATGCCCGCGAGCTTCGACCTGCTGGTCGACGCCGTCGTGGAGGCCCTCACCCCGCACCTCACCGGACGGTTCGGCTTCTACGGGCAGAGCTTCGGCGCCCTCCTCGGCTACGAGGTCGCCCGGGCCCTGCCCGCCGAACGGCGGCCCGAACTGGTCGTCGCCGCCTCCGCCTCGCCGCCGGCCGCCTGGGCCGGCCGGGACCGCCCCCGGCACACCGCCGACGACCTGCTCCGCCTCGCCGGCATGGGCGAACTCGTCGAGGGCGAAGCGGACCTGAAGGAACACGCGCTGCGCGGCATCCGGACCGACCTGGACGTGGTCGCCACCTACCGGCCGCGCCCGCACCCGCCGATCGGCTCCCACCTGCACACCGTCGTCGGCGTCGAGGACCCCCTCCTCACCGCCGGCGGCCTCGACGGCTGGTCCGTCCACACCCGCGGCGACTCCGGCCACCACGTCGTCCCCGGCGGCCACCTGCTCGCCACCGTCGACGGGCCCGGCCCGGTCGACGTCCTGACCTCGCTCATCGCGCGGCCCGGCGCCGCCGCCCAGCCCACGACGGAGTTCTCATGCTGACCACCACCGCGGTCGACCTCACCGACCCCGACCTCTGGGCCCGCCCCGACACCCCCGGCCTGATCGCCGAGCTGCGCCGGGAGGCCTCCGTCCACCGCACCGACACCGTCGACGACGGGCCGGTCTGGTCGGTGCTCTCCTACCGCCACTCCGCGCAGGTGCTGCGCGACGCCGCCCTCTACAGCTCCGAGCAGGGCTCCCTGCTCGGAGCCGGCGAGGGCAACGTCCCGGTCGGCTCCGGCCGGATGATGGCCCTCACCGACCCGCCCCGGCACCGCGAACTCCGCGCCCCCGCCAACCCGTTCTTCGCCCCCGGCCCGGTGCGCGGCGCCGTCCGCGGCATCACCGACCTCGCCTCCTCGATCGTCGAGAAGGCCGTCGAGCTCGGCGAGGTGGACCTCGTCGACGCCGTCTCCGCCCTCCCGCTGTCCGTCATGTGCGACCTCCTGGACGTCCCCGAGAAGGACCGCGAGATGGTCGAACGGGTCTGCGACGTCGCGTTCCTCGGCAACACCCCCGAGGAACGCCGGGCCGGCCACCAGCAGCTCATCCCGTACCTGCTGCACCAGGTGATGCTGCGCCGCACCGACCCGCGGGACGACCTGATCAGCAAGATGGCGACCTACCGGGTCGGCGGCAAGCTGCTGCCGGTCGAGGACGTCGTCCTCAACCTGGACAACATCGTCGTCGGCGGCGTCCAGACCGTCCGCCACACCGCCGCCATGGGCCTCCACACCCTCGTCCGGCACCCCGACCTGTGGCGGAAGCTGCAACGGGGCGAGGTCGGCATGGACTCCGCCCTGGACGAGATCCTGCGCTGGACCTCGGTCGGACTGCACACCCTGCGCACCGCCAGCCGGGACACCGAACTCGACGGCCACACCATCCGGCGCGGCGACCGGGTCGCCGTCTGGGTGTGGTCCGCCAACCGCGACCCGGAGGCCTTCGACCGCCCCGAGGAGATCCTGCTCGACCGCAGCCCCAACAAGCACCTCGCCCTCGGCCTCGGCGCCCACTACTGCATCGGCGCACCGCTGGCCAAGGCCGAACTCGGCGCCCTGTTCACGGCGATGCTGGAGCGCGTCGACACCATCGAGCCGACCGGCCCGGTCACCCACAACCGCTCGATCATCAACTTCGGCCTGGACCACTTCCCGGTCCGCCTCATCCCGCGCTGACCGGCGCCCGACGGCGGCAGTCGCGCGAACCGAACTGCCGCGTTCCTGCCTCGCCTCCTGCCCTTCCGGGCCCGGGCCCGCCCGTACCTTCGAATCAACCCAAGGAGGACACCATGAGCAACCCGTTCGAGGACGACAACGCCGGCTACCTGGTGCTGGCCAACCACGAGAACCAGCACTCGCTGTGGCCGGTCTGGATCGACGTGCCGGCCGGCTGGACCACCGTCCACGGCGAGGACACCCGCCAGGGCTGCCTCGACTACATCGAGGCCAACTGGACCGACATCAGGCCCGCCAGCCTGGTCGCCTCCCTCGCCCACCAGTGAGCGCCACCATGCCGACCTGGGAACTGAACCCCGGCCGCCCGGCCCTCGCCCACGCCCCGCGCACCGCCGACATCGGCGAGGCCTGCGAGTGGCTGCGCGAGAACGAGGCCGAACTCACCGCCGGCCTGCACCGCCACGGCACGATCTTCCTGCGCGGCCTGCCGGTCGCGAGCACCGAGGACGTCGCGGCCGTGCGCGACGTGCTCATCCCCGAGCGCACCCCCTACCGCGAGAAGGCCACCCCGCGCAGCGACTACGGCAACGGGGTCTTCTCCTCCACCGACCTGCCGCCGGCCCAGTCGATCCGGATGCACAACGAGAACAGCTACACCCTCACCTTCCCCGGCCGGCTGCTGTTCGCCTGCCTGACCGCCCCCGAGGAGGGCGGCGCCACCCCGACCGCCGACTGCCGCCAGGTGCTGGACCACCTGCCGGCACACCTGGTCGAGCGCGGCCGGACCACCGGCTGGACGCTCACTCGCAACTACTCCGACTACGTCTCCCTCGGCTGGCGCACCGCCTTCGCCACCGAGGACCGGGCCGAGGTCGAGGCCTACTGCCGGGAGAACGGCATCACCTGCGAGTGGCGGCCGGACGGCAACCTGCGCACCAGCCAGCTGCGCCCCGCCACCATCCACCACCCGGGCACCGGTGAGGAGGTCTGGTTCAACCACCTCGCGTTCTGGAACGAGTGGTCGCTCGACCCGGACATCCGCGAGGCGATGACCGACGAGTTCGGCCCGGACGGCCTGCCGTTCAACACCGGATTCGGCGACGCGGAGCCGCTCGGACGCGCCGACGTCGACGCCCTCAACGAGGCGTACCACGCCGCCACCGTGCGCGAGCGCTGGCAGGTCGGCGACGTGATGCTGGTCGACAACGTGCTCTGCGCACACGGCCGGGACCCGTACCGCGGCGACCGCAGGATCGCCGTCTCGATGGGACAGCCGGTCGAGGTCCTGGACTGCCGGCCCAGCGTCCGGCCGGACCTGGCCGCCGTCTGACCGCCGTCCGACCGTCGCCGGACGCCGTCCGGCCACTGCCGGACCGCCGTCCGACCGCCCCGCCCCGAACACCCCGTGCCGTGCCGTGTCGTGAGTAGAGGAAGCACCGTGATCCCGGTTTCGTACGCCCAACAGCGTCTCTGGCTGATCGACCAGATCGAGGGGCCGACCGCGCTGTACAACCTGCCGTTCGCCCTGCGCCTGCGCGGCGAGCTCGACACCGCCGCGCTGCGCGCAGCGACGGCGGACGTGGTCGCCCGGCACGAGGCCCTCCGCACGGTGTTCCCGGTGGCCGGGGGAGTCCCGGTGCAACGGATCCTGCCCGCCGAGGAGGCGCAGCCGCGCTTCCGGGTGGTGGACCTGGCACCGGCCGACTACCCCGCCCACCGGGACGCGGCCGCCGCCGAAACCTTCGACCTGAGCAGCGAACTGCCCATCCGGGTCACGGTGTTCACCCTCTCCCCGACCGAGCACGTGCTGCTCGTCGTCCTGCACCACATCGCCGGTGACGGCTGGTCGCTCGGCCCGCTGCTGCGCGACCTCGCCACCGCCTACCGGGCCCGGCTCACCGGCCGCGGCCCCGACTGGGAGCCGCTGCCCATCCAGTACGCCGACTACGCGCTCTGGCAGCGCGACCTGCTCGGCGACGAACACGACCCCGAGAGCCTGCTCGCCCGTCAACTCGACCACTGGCGCGCGGCCCTGGCCGGCCTGCCGGAAGAACTGGAGCTGCCCACCGACCGGCCCCGACCGCCCACCCCCACCGGCGCCGCCGACTCCGTGGACCTCGCCTGGGGCGCGGACCTGCACACCGCCCTGCTCGACCTCGCCCGCACGCACCGCACCACCCTGTTCACCGTCCTCCAAGCCGGCCTGGCCGCGCTGTTCACCCGGCTCGGCGCCGGCACCGACATCCCGATCGGCACCGGCGTCGCCGGCCGCTCCGACGAGGCCCTGGACGACCTGGTCGGCTTCTTCGTGAACTCGCTGGTGCTGCGGGCCGACACATCCGGCGACCCGAGCTTCGCCGAACTGCTCGGCCGGGTCCGGGAGGCCCAGCTCGACGCCTTCGCCCACCAGGACGTCCCCTTCGAACGCCTGGTGGAGGAACTCAACCCGCCCCGCGCGCTCGGCCGCCACCCGCTGTTCCAGACCCTGCTGGTGCTCCAGAACCACGGACAGGACGCCGGACTCGACCTGCCCGGACTGCGGTCGGCCCCCGAGCCGATCGGCCTGCGGGTCGCCAAGTTCGACCTCAACATCGGCATCGCCGAACACCACCACGCCGACGGCACCCCCGCCGGCCTCACCGGCTCCGTCGAGTACGCCGCCGACCTCTACGACCACACCACCGTCACCGCCCTGGCCGACCGGCTGGGCCGGCTGCTGGCCGGCGCCGCCGCCGACCCGCACGCCCCCATCGGCACCCTCGACGTCCTCGCCCCCGAGGAGCGCACCCGCATCCTCGTCGAGTGGAACGCCACCGACACCCCCCGCCCGACCGGCACCCTCGCCGAATCCTTCGAGCGCCAGGCCGACCGCACCCCGGACGCCGTCGCCCTCGCCCACGACGGCGGCACCCTCGACTACGCCGAACTCGACACCAGGGCCAACCGCCTCGCCCACCACCTGACCACCCTCGGCGTCGGCACCGAGACCCCCGTCGCGATGCTGATGGAACGCTCCGTCGACGTCGTCGTCGCCACCCTCGCGATCCTCAAGGCCGGCGGCTGCTACGTCCCCATGCACCCCGGCCTGCCGCCCGAGCGGATGGCCGACGTGCTCGCCGACACCGGCGCCCCCGTGCTGCTCACCGACCGCGCCGACCCGGGCTTCCCGCACACGGCCGTCGTGGTCCGCCCCGGCGACGAGGCCGACGCCCCCGCCCACCGCCCCGAGGTGCCCGTCCACCCGGACCAGCTCGCCTACGCGATGTACACCTCCGGCTCCACCGGGCGCCCCAAGGGCGTCGCCGTGCGCCACCGCGACGTCCTCGACCTCGCCGCCGACCGCCGCTGGCAGGACGGCAGCCACCGGCGGGTCCTGCTGCACTCCCCGCACGCCTTCGACGCCGCCACCCACGAGATCTGGACGCCCCTGCTGGCCGGCGGCACCGTCGTGGTCGCCCCGCCCGGGGCCCTCGACGCCGCCGCCCTGCACGCCGTCACCACCCGGCACGACGTCACCGCGGTCTTCCTCACCAAGGCCCTGTTCGACCTCGTCGCCGAACAGGCCCCCGAGACCTTCGCCGCCCTGCGCGTCGTCCTCACCGGCGGCGAGGCCGCCTCCGGCGTGCTGATGCGCCGCGTCCTGGACACCTGCCCCGACCTGCTGCTCGCCCACGTCTACGGCCCCACCGAGACCACCACCTTCGCCACCCACCACCCGCTCACCGCCGCCGACCTGGAAGGCCCGCGCGTCCCGATCGGCGGCCCCCTCGACGCCATGCGCAGCTACGTCCTCGACGCCCGGCTGCAGCCCGTCCCGCCCGGCGTCCCCGGCGAGCTGTACATCGCCGGCGCCGGCCTGGCCCGCGGCTACCTCAACCGGCCCGGCCTGACCGCCGAACGCTTCGTCGCCTGCCCGTTCACCCCCGGCGGCGAGCAGGGGCTCAGGATGTACCGCACCGGTGACCTCGTGCGGCTGCGCGCCGACGGCGCGGTGGAGTTCCTCGGCCGGATCGACGGCCAGGTCAAGCTGCGCGGCTTCCGGATCGAACTCGGCGAGATCGAGGCGGCGCTCTCCCGCCACCCCGCCGTCCGCCAGGTCATCGTGATCGCCCGCGAAGACCGCCCCGGCGACACCCGGCTGGTCGCCTACTGCACCGCCGACGCCGCGCTCACCGCCGACGAGCTGCGCTCCTTCGCCGGCACCACCCTGCCCGGCTACATGGTCCCCGCCGCCGTCGTCCTCCTCGACGCCCTGCCGCTCAACAACAACGGCAAGGTCGACCGCAGGGCCCTGCCCGCCCCCGACCTCGCCGCCGACGACAGCGGCCGCGCCCCGCGCGACGACCGCGAACGGGCCCTGTGCGACCTCTTCGGCGACCTGCTCGGCATCGACGACATCACCATCGACGACGACTTCTTCGCGCTCGGCGGCCACTCGCTGCTGGCCACCCGCCTCGCCGGCCGGGCCCGCACCGACCACGGCATCGAGCTCTCCATCGGCGACCTCTTCCAGGCCCCGACCGTCGCCGGCCTGGTCGAACGGCTCGCCGACCGCACCGCCGGGGCCGGCGCCCCGGCCCGCCCGGCGCTGCGCCCCGTCGCCCGGCCCGAGCGGGTGCCGCTCTCCTTCGCCCAGCGCCGCCTCTGGTTCCTCGCGCAGGCCGACGGCCCGTCCGCCACCTACAACGTCACCCTCGCCCTGCGGCTGCGCGGACCGCTCGACGTCACCGCCCTGGAGGCCGCGCTCGGTGACGTCGTGCACCGGCACGAGGCGCTGCGCACCGTGTTCGGCGAGCAGGACGGCACCCCGTACCAGCGCGTCCTGCCCGCTCCCACCGGCGGCCTGCTCACCGTCACCGACCGCCCGACGGACGAACTCGCCGGTCACACCTTCGACCTCGCCGCGGACCTCCCGGTCCACGCCTACCTGCGGAGCGAGGGCGCCGAGGAACACGTGCTGGTCCTGGTCGTCCACCACATCGCCGGTGACGGCGCCTCGCTCGGCCCGCTCTACCGCGACCTCGCCGAGGCGTACGCCGCCCGCCGCGACGGCACGGCCCCGTCGTGGGAGCCGCTGCCCGTCCAGTACGCCGACTACGCGCTCTGGCAGCGCGAGCTGCTCGGCGACGAGGACGACCCGGAGAGCCTGCTCGCCCGCCAACTCGCCCACTGGCGCGAGGCCCTGGCCGGCGCCCCCGAAGAGCTGCCGCTGCCGGCGGACCGCCCCCGCCCGCCGGTCGCCGGCCACGGCGGCGCGGTCGTCCCGCTGGAGTTCGACGCGGCCCTGCACACCCGGCTCACCGCGCTCGCCGCCGACCACGGCGTGACCCTCTTCATGGTCCTGCGCGCCGCGTACGCCACCCTTCTGCACCGCTTCGGCGCGGGCACCGACCTGCCCATCGGCACCCCGCTGGCCGGGCGGTCCGACGAGGCCCTGGACGACCTGGTCGGCTTCTTCGCCAACACCCTGGTGCTGCGCACCGACCTCTCCGGCCGCCCCGCCTTCGCCGAACTGCTGGGCCGCATCCGGGAGACCGACCCGGCCGCCCACGCCCACCAGGACGTGCCCTTCGAGCGCCTGGTGGAGGAGCTCAACCCGACCCGGTCGACCGCCTGCACCCCGCTGTTCCAGGTGATGATCGCCTTCGCGGGCGCCGCCGAGGACGGCCCCGACCTCGCCGGCGTGACGGTGACGGAGGAGCCGGTCGACTTCGGCACCGCCACCTTCGACCTCACCCTGCGGCTGGTCGAGCGGCAGGGCGCCGACGGCGCCGCCGCGGGCCTGGCCGGCGTCCTGGAGTACGCCACCGACCTCTTCGACCGCGAGAGCGCCGAACGGCTGGCCGCCGCCCTGGGGGCGATCCTGCGTCAGGTCGCGGACGACCCCGGCCGCCCGGTCGCCGAGCTGGACGTGCTGCCCGCCGACGAGCGGGCCGAGGTCGGCGGCCGCCCGCCGCTGCCCGAGCAGGTGCCGCTGCTGCCGGCCGCCTTCGCGGCGCAGGCGGCCGGGACCCCGGAGGCCGTGGCCCTGGTCTGCGGTGACACCGCGCTGACCTTCGCCGAGCTGAACGCCCGGGCCAACCGGCTCGCGCACCGGCTGATCGCGGCGGGCGTCGGCCCCGAGGCCGTGGTCGCCCTCGCGCTGCCGAGGTCGGTCGAGAGCGTGGTGTCGATCCTGGCCGTGCTGAAGGCCGGCGGCGCCCACCTGCCGCTGGACGCCGACCACCCGGCCGACCGCACCGCCCACACCCTGGCCGAGGCCCGACCGGCACTCGTGCTGACCGATGACCGCTGGCCGCTGCCGGAGGCGCTCGACGGGCACCGGGTGCTCGACCTCACCGGGGACGTGACCGGCCTCGCCGGGGACCCGGCCGCCCCGCAGCCGAACCCCGCCGCGCGGGCCACGGCGGCCGACGCCGCCTACCTCATCTTCACCTCCGGCTCCACCGGCCGGCCCAAGGGCGTCGTCGTCCCGCACGGCAGCATCGCCGCCCTGCTCGCCGCGCACCGCACGGGAGTACAGGCGGGCGTCGCCCGGCAGCGGGTCGCGCTCACCGCCTCGCTCAGCTTCGACGCCTCCTGGGACGGCCTGCTGTGGCTGGTCGCCGGCCACGAGCTGCACCTGATCGGCGGCGACGTGCGCCGCGACGCCCGGGCCCTGGTCCGCCACGTGCGGGAGCACCGGATCGGCGTGCTGGAGGTCACCCCCTCCTACGCCGAGCAGCTGATCGAGGAGGGCCTGCTGGAGGAGCCCGCGCCGGCGCTGGTGCTGCTGGGCGGCGAGGCCGTCGGCCAGGCGCTCTGGACCAGGCTGCGCGAGGCCCCGCACACCGCCGCCCACAACCTGTACGGCCCGACCGAGTGCACGGTCGACGCCCTGACCCACCCGCTGGACGCCACCGAACGGCCCGTCCTCGGCCGCACCGTCGCGGGCACCCGCGGCTACGTCCTGGACGAGCACCTCAACCCCGTCCCGGTCGGGGTACCGGGGGAGCTGTACCTGGCCGGCGCCGGCCTGGCCCGGGGCTACCTGGGCCGGCCGGGCCTGACGGCGGAGCGCTTCGTCGCCTGCCCCTTCGAGCCCGGGGACGGGCCCCTCGCCCCCAGCCTGGCGGCCGGGAGGTACCCCCAGCCCGGCGGCGGGCAAGGAGGGAGGATGTACCGCACCGGCGACCTGGTCCGCCGCACCCGCGACGGGGAGCTCGAGTACCTCGGCCGCACCGACCACCAGGTCAAGATCCGCGGCTTCCGGATCGAACTCGGCGAGATCGAAAGCGCCCTGACCGCCCACCCGGCGGTCCTGCAGGCCGCCGTCCTGCCGGACGAGGACGGACTGCGCCTGGTCGCCTACGTGGTCACCGACGGCCCGCTCGACCCGGCGGACGTCCGGGCCGGCGCGGCCCGGACGCTGCCCGGCTACATGCTGCCGGCCGCGATCGTGCCGCTGGACGCCCTCCCGCTGAACGCCAACGGCAAGCTCGACCGCTCCGCCCTGCCCGCACCGGACTTCGGCGCACTGTCGGCGGGGCGCGCGGCCCGCACGCCCCAGGAGGAGATCCTCTGCGGACTGTTCGCGGAGGTGCTCGGCCTGGACGCGGTCGGCATCGACGACGACTTCTTCGCGCTCGGCGGCCACTCCCTGCTGGCCACCAAGCTGCTCAGCCGGGTCCGGGCCGCCCTGGGCGCCGAGTCCGGCATCCGGGACGTCTTCGAGGCGCCGACGGTCGCCGGGCTGGCCGCCCGCCTGGGCACCGGCCCGCAGCGCCTCGCGCTGACCGCCGGGGGCGAGCGCCCGGACCGGGTGCCGCTGTCCTTCGCCCAGCAGCGGCTCTGGCTGATCGACCGGATGGAGGGCCCCAGCGCCCTCTACAACGCCCCGGTGGCGCTGCGCCTCGCCGGCGGACTGGACACCGCCGCGCTCGAACGCGCCCTCGGTGACGTGGTCGCCCGGCACGAGAGCCTGCGCACCCTGATCGCCGAGGAGGACGGCACCCCGTACCAGCGCGTCCTCCCGGCCGGCGAGGCCGCCGTCCCGCTCGACACCCTGGACTGCCCGGCCGCCGAGGTGGCCGCCACGGTGGCCGCGCTGTGCCGCCGCGCCTTCGACCTGCGCACCGAACTCCCCGTCCGTGCGGCCCTGTTGCGGGTCTCCACCGAGGAGCACGTGCTGGTCCTGGCGCTGCACCACATCGCGAGCGACGGCTGGTCCCTCGGTCCACTGGTCCGCGACCTCACCACCGCGTACGCGGCCCGCATCGACGGCGCCGCCCCCGGCTGGTCGCCGCTGCCCGTGCAGTACGCCGACTACGCGCTCTGGCAGCGCGAGCTGCTCGGCGACGAGGACGACCCGGAGAGCCTGGCCGCCCGCCAACTCGCCTACTGGGGCGAGACCCTGGCCGACCTCCCGGACGAGGCGACGCTGCCGCTGGACCGCCCCCGCCCGCCCGTGGCCTCCCACCGCGGCGACCGGGTCGCGCTCAGCCTCGGCGCCGAGTGCCACCGCGACCTGGTCGCGCTGTCCCGGGCCCACCGGGTCACCCTGTTCATGACCGTCCAGGCGGCCCTGGCCGCGCTGCTGACCCGGCTCGGCGCGGGCACCGACGTCCCGATCGGCTCGGTGGTGGCCGGGCGTTCCGACGAGGCGCTGGACGAGCTGGTCGGCTTCTTCGTCAACACGTTGGTGCTGCGCACCGACACGTCGGGCAACCCGAGCTTCACCGAACTCCTGGCCCGCGTCCGGGAGACCCAGCTCGACGCCCACGCCCACCAGGACATGCCCTTCGAACGGCTGGTGGAGGAGCTCAAGCCGACCCGCTCGCTCGCCCGGCACCCGCTCTTCCAGGTCATCCTGCTGCTGGAGGGCTCGGGCTCGGGCTCGGGGTCGCCGCTCGCCGGTACCGGCCTGGACGCCTCCGTGGTGTCCTCCGGCGGCTCGGTCGCCAAGTTCGACCTGTGCGTGGGCCTCGGCGAGTCCTTCGACGAGGACGGCGCCCCGGCCGGCCTGGAGTGCGCGATCGACTTCGCCACCGACCTGTTCGACCGGGAGACGGTCGAGGCGATCGCCGGGCGGTTCGGCCGGCTGCTGGCGGCCGTGGCCGCGCGGCCCGAACTGCCGATCGGGCGGGTCGAGTTGCTGTCCGGCGCGGAGCGCTCGGCGCTGCCCGTGGACGGCGGCGCGCTGCCCGAGCAGGTGCCGCTGCTGCCGGCCGCCTTCGCGGCGCAGGCGGCCGGGACCCCGGAGGCCGTGGCCCTGGTGTGCGGTGACACCGCGCTGACCTTCGCCGAGCTGAACGCCCGGGCGAACGGCCTCGCGCACCGGCTGATCGCGGCGGGCGTCGGCCCCGAGTCCGTGGTCGCCCTCGCGCTGCCGAGGTCGGTCGAGAGCGTGGTGTCGATCCTGGCCGTGCTCAAGGCCGGCGGCGCCTACCTGCCGCTGGACGCCGACCACCCGGCCGACCGCACCGCCCGGACCCTCGCGGACGCGGCCCCCGCCCTCGTCCTCACCGACGGCCGGTGGCCGGAGCCCACGGCCCTGGCCGGGCTGCGCACCCTGGACGTCAGCGGAGCGGACGGGCCGGACACCGACCCGGCCCCGCGCGCCTCGGCCGGCAACGCCGCCTACCTGATCTACACCTCCGGCTCCACCGGCCGGCCCAAGGGCGTCGTCGTCCCGCACGGGAGCATCGCCGCCCTGCTGGCCGCCCACCGGACCCTCCTGGTCGACCCGGCCGAGACCGCGCACGGCCGACTGCGCGTCGCGCTCACCGCCTCGCTCTCCTTCGACGGATCACTGGAACCCCTGCTCTGGCTCTTCGCCGGGCACGAGCTGCACCTGATCGACGACGAACTGCGCCGCGACCCGGCGGCCCTGGTCCGGCACGTCCGGGCCGCGGGCATCGGCGCCATGGACCTCACCCCCTCCTACGCCGAACGGCTCGTCGCGGAGGGCCTGCTGGAGGACGGCGCACCGGCCCTGCTGGTGCTCGGCGGCGAAGCCGTCGGCCAGGCCCTGTGGACCAGGCTGCGCGAGGCACCGGGCACCGCCGCCCACAACCTCTACGGCCCGACCGAGGCCACCGTCTACGCCCTCGGCCGGCCCGTCGACACCGCGGAACGCCCCGGCCTCGGCGGCCCGATCCCCGGCGTCCGCGCCCACGTCCTGGACGAGCACCTCAACCCCGTCCCGGTCGGGGTGCCGGGGGAGCTGTACCTGGCCGGCGCCGGCCTGGCCCGGGGCTACCTGGGCCGGCCGGGCCTGACGGCGGAGCGCTTCGTCGCCTCGCCCTTCGAGCCCGGAACCCGGCTGTACCGCACCGGCGACCTGGCCCGGCGCACCCGTGACGGCGGCCTGGAGTTCCTGGGCCGCACCGACCACCAGGTCAAGATCCGCGGCTTCCGGATCGAACCCGGCGAGATCGAGCACGTGCTGACGCTGCACCCGGCCGTGAGCGCCGCCGCCGTCCTGCCCGCCGAGGACGGACTGCGCCTGGTCGCCTACGTGGTCGCCGACGGCCCGCTCGACCCGGCCGAACTGCGCGCCTTCGCCGCCGGACACCTGCCCGGCTACATGCTGCCCGCCGCCGTCGTCCCGCTGGCCGCCCTGCCGCTCACCGGCAGCGGGAAGCTCGACCGCACGGCGCTGCCCGCACCGGACTTCGGGCAGCTCACCGGCGGCCGTGCCGCCCGCACCCCGCGGGAGGAACTGCTCTGCGCCCTGTTCGCCGAGACCCTCGGCCTGGATGCCGTCGGCATCGACGACGACTTCTTCGACCTCGGCGGCCACTCCCTGCTGGCCATGAAGCTCCTCGCCCGGGTCCGCGCCGCCCTCGGCGTCGACCCCGGCATGCGGGCCCTGTTCGAGGCGCCCACCGTGGCCGGGCTCGCCCGCCGGCTCGACCACGGCGCGGCCGCCGACGCCCTGGACGTGGTGCTGCCGCTGCGCACCGGCGGCGACCGGCCCCCGCTGTTCTGCGTCCACCCGGCGGCCGGCATCAGCTGGGTCTACTCCGGCCTGCTGCGCCACCTCGGGCCCGACCAGCCGGTGTACGGGCTCCAGGCCCGCGGCCTGCGCGGCGGCGCCCCGGCGAGCGTCGCCGAGATCGCCGAGGACTACGTGCGGCAGATCCGCGCCGTGCGACCCGACGGCCCGTACCACCTGCTGGGCTGGTCCTTCGGTGCCGTGGTCGCGCAGGAGATGGCGGTCCGGCTGCGGGCCGAGGGCGCCGAGGTCGGTCTGCTCGCCCTGCTGGACGGCGCCCCGGCGGCCCGCACCGCCACCGCTCCGACCGTCGAACCCGCCGACACCCTGGACGAGTTGCTGCGCTCGCTCGGCCACGACCCGGCCGACGAGCGCGGCCTGGAGAGTCTGAAGGCCGTGCTCGGCGACGCCGTGGCCGTGCTGCCCGAGGTCTTCGACCGGCACCGCAAGCTGATGGCCGAACACGTGCCGGACCGCTACAGCGGGGACGCCGTCTTCTTCGGCGCGACCACCGGCAAGCCCGCGGACTGGCCGTACGAGCAGGCCTGGCAGCCGTACCTGGACGGCCGGATCGAACCGCACCGCCTCGCCTGCGCGCACGGCGAACTGACCCAGCCGGAACCCCTCGCACGGATCGCCGCCGTGCTGGCCGAGAAGCTTGGAGCGTGACCCGCGATGACCACCACCGTCCCGATCGAGACGCCGGCGCCGCCGGACCGGCCGCGCGGCCGGTGGGGCCTGTGGGCCCACGGGGACTTCCGCCGGCTCTGGATCGGTGAGACCACCAGCACCCTCGGTACGGCGGTCGGCAGCGTGGCGCTGTCCCTGGTGGCCGTCGTCACCCTGGGCGCGGGCCCGCTCGCGGTCGGCGTGATCAACGCCGCCGCCTGGCTGCCCTGGCTGTTCCTCGGCCTGCCGGCCGGCGCCTGGGTGGACCGCTGGCCCCGGCTGCGGGTGATGCTGGTCTGCGACCTGCTGCTGCTCGCGCTCTTCGGCAGCGTCCCGGTCGCCGGCTGGCTGGGGGTGCTGTCCCTCGCCCAACTGGCCGTGGTGGCCCTGCTGACCGGGGCGGTGAAGGTGTTCTTCTCCACCGCGTACGGGGCGCTGCTGCCCACCCTGGTCGCCAGGGCCGACCTGCTGGAGGCCAACGTCAAGCTGCGCTCCGGCGCCTCCGCGGCGGAGATCGCCGGACCGGGCGTGGCCGGCCTGCTCTCCCAGGCCTTCGGCGCCGCCAGCGGGATGCTCGCCGACTCGCTCACCTACCTGGTGTCGGCGGTCTGCCTGCGGCGGATCGGGACCGAGGAGCGTCCCCCGCCGGTGTCCGAGCGGCGCGGCATCCCGCGCGAGATCGGCGAGGGCGTCCGGTTCCTGCTGCGCGACCCGTACCTGCGCACGCTGGCCTGCTTCGCCGCGGTCGGCAACCTCGGACTGAACGGCATCCAGGCGGTGCAGACGGTCTTCCTGGTGCGCAGCGTGGGGATCGAACCCGGCGCGGTGGGCGGGGTGTTCGCGCTGGTGAGCGTCGGCGGACTGGCCGGGGCGATGCTGGCCGGACGGATCGCCCGCCGGCTGGGCACCGCGCGCGCCCTGCTGGTCTGCGAGCTGGTGGTCGCGCCCTTCATCCTGCTGCTGCCGCTGGCGGGCGAACGGCTGCCGCTCGTGGTCAGCGCGCTCGCCTGGGCGGTCGCGGTCTGCGGCGTGGTGGCGGGCAACGTCCTGGCCGGCAGCTTCTCCCAGGCCTACTGCCCGCCGGAGCTGATCGGCCGGATCCGGGCCAGCTCCGCGACCGTCAACTACAGCGCCATCCCGGTGGGCGCCCTGCTCGGCGGCTGGCTCGGCGAGGTGATCGGCGCCCGCAGCACCATCTGGCTGATGGCGGGCGTGCTGCTCTCGGCCGGCCTGGTACTGCTGGCCAGCCCGCTGCGCGGTCTGCGCGACTTCCCGACCCGGCCCTCGGCTCCGGCGGCCGACCCGGCCCCGGCGCCCGACCCGGCCGCCTGACCCGAACCCGGCCGCCTGACCCGGCCCGAAACCCGTCCGCCCCCTGCTTCCTGCCCTGCCCCGTCCCGTCCCGGAGGACCCGATGTCCCGCACCGTCCGCCCGACCCGCACCGCCCGTCCGCGCCGCTACCTGATGTGCCGTCCGGACCACTTCGACGTCACCTACGCGATCAACCCCTGGATGGACCCGGCCAAGCCGGTGGACACCGACCTGGCCGTCGCCCAGTGGGAGCGGCTGTACGCCCTGTACGCCGAACTCGGCCACCGGGTCGACCTGATCGACCCGCTGCCCGGCCTGCCCGACATGGTCTACGCGGCCAACGGCGCCACCGTGGTGGACGGCCGGGTGCTCGGGGCGCGCTTCCGCAACGCCGAGCGGGCCGCCGAGGGCCCCGCCTACCTGGAGTGGTTCCGCGACCGGGGCTTCGCGACGCACGACCCGGAGCACGTCAACGAGGGCGAGGGCGACCTCCTGCTGACCGCGAGCTTCGTGCTGGCCGGGCGGGGCTTCCGCAGCGTGGCCGAGGGGCACGCGGAGGCGCAGGAGTTCTTCGGCCGGCCGGTGGTCGGCCTGGAGCTGGTCGACCCGCGTTTCTACCACCTGGACACCGCGCTCTCGGTGCTCGACGGCGACGAGATCATGTACTACCCGGAGGCGTTCTCGCCCGGCAGCCGGACCGTGCTGCGCCGGCTGTTCCCGGACGCCCTGCTGGTGAGCGAGGCGGACGCCGAGGTGTTCGGGCTCAACGCGGTGAGCGACGGCCTGCACGTGGTGCTGCCCGAGGCGGCCGTGGGCCTGGCGGCGCGGCTGCGGGAACGCGGCTTCCGGCCGATCGGGATGGACCTGAGCGAGCTGCTCAAGGGCGGGGGCAGCGTGAAGTGCTGCACCCTGGAGATCCGGTCGGGGGCGGCCTGATCACCGCCCGGTGATCAGCGGTGCTCCGCCGTAGATCGGCCGTTGACCGGCCCCCGCAAGACTGGTGCCACACCACGACGGAGACCTTCCCCGAGCGGGAAGCCACCAAAGGAGCACCAGAGATGACGCAGCGTCCGGCCACCGCCCCCGCCCGCCTCCGGCTGTTCACCGTCGGCCTCGGGGTGGCCGTCGCCCTGGGCGCGGGTCTCACCGCCACGGTCGCGGTGGCGGAGACGGCCGGCACCGGGTCGGCGACGGTGGTGGTCGGCGACGCGACGCCGACCCCCACCCCCTCCACCCCCGGCCCGACCTCCACCCCGGTGCACGGCAGCACCGGCGACTGGAACAGCACCGGCTCCTGAGCGGACGAGCCACTGCAGGATCGATTCCTCTCGGCTGAGCACCGGTGGCACCGGCGGTGAATCAGCCGCGACCCACCCGTGGGTCAGCAGTACTCAGCAGGACTCAGGAGTACTCAGCAGCAATCGGTACGCAGCCGTACTCGGCGGTATCCGGTAGTACCCGGCAGTGCCCGGCAGCGCTCGCCGCGAAGCCGGCACCCGCTCAGCACCGGCCGGTCAGCGGCAGGGTGGCAGCCTCCCGCTGGTCCTCCACCCGATCCTCCAGCCGGCCCTCCACCCGATCCTCCCGCCGCTCGTCCGACCGCTCCTCCCGCCGGCCCTCCGGCTGGTCCCCGCACCGCCCGTCCCGCGCCGACGGGACGCCGTCCCGGCCCCGGGCGAGCAGCCCCGCCACCTCCTGCGCGTCCGGCAGCCCCAGGCGGACGAAGACCGCGTGGGCCTCCCGCCACCGGTCCCGCGCCTCGGCCTCCCGCCCGAGGTCCGCCAGCGTCCGGCCCAGCACCACCAGCGCCTGCCCGTGGTCCCGCTCGGCCCCCAGCTCCTCGCACAGCGCCAGCGCCTGCCCGGCGTGCTCCAGCGCCTCCTCGGTACGGCCCAGCGACCGCAGACTGTCCGCCAACCGGTAGCGGGCGTGCCCGGCCCGGGCCTGCAGACCGGCCGCGGTGGCCACCGCCAGGCACTCCCCGAACCAGGTGACCGCCTCCTCGTGCCGCTCCAGTCCGTGCAGCGCCAGCCCCAGCACGTACAGCGTGTACGCCCGGCCGGGATCGTCGTTGCGGGTGCGCAGTTCGGCCAGCGCCCCGTGGCAGATCGCCACCGCCTCGGCGGCCCGGCCGCTGCGGACCCGGGCCAGCGCCGAGTTCACCGTCGTCACCAGCTCGCCCGAGCGGTGGCCGAGCCGGCGGGCCAGCAACAGGGCCTCGTCGTACAGTTCCACGGCCTCGTCGTAGCGGCTGAGGAACTGGCAGACCAGACCGAGGTCGTTGAGCGCCTGACGCAGGATCACCGTGTCGCCCGCCGAACGGGAGGCGGCCACGGCCAGCCGGGCGGCCGCCTCGGCCTCCTCCAGCCGGGTCGCGGCCAGCGCGACGTTGCCCCGCAGGAAGTGCGCACGACCGGCTGCCCGGTGGTCGGCGCGGTGGGTGGCGGCGGCGGCCAGGGCCTCGGCGGTGGTGGCGAGCTTGCGGTCGGGCGGGGCGAGGGCGAACGGGGTGAGCGCGATCAGCAGGTCGATCGCGGCCCCCAGCGGATCCGGCGGGCCGCCCCGGCCACCGGACCCGGCGGGGGAGGGGGCCTCGGCCACCGTCCAGGCGGCGACCTGGGCGGCCAGCGCGATCGCCCCGGCGCCCTCCGCCTCGGCCCAGGCCCGGGCCCCGTCCGGGCCGGCCAGCTCCACCCCGGCACTGCGGGCGGGCCCCAGCGCACCGGCCGCCGGATCCCCGGGGACGGCGTGCTGGAAGGCGGTGCACGCGGTGGCCAGCAGGTGGTCCAGCAGCCGGTCCCGGGCCTCGACGGCCACGCCGGGTTCGTCCGGCCTGCGCCGGGCGAAGGCCCGGAGCAGGTCGTGGTAGCGGTAGCGGCCGGGGAAGGGCGACTCCATCATCGCCACGTCCACCAGGGCCTCCAGCAGGTCCTCGGCGTCGTACTCGTCCAGGTCCAGCAGCGCGGCCGCGGCGGCCAGGCCGATGTCCGGGCCGTCCACCGAGGCGGCCAGCCGGAAGGCCCGGGCCTGGGCGGGCGTCAACTGGCGGTAGCTCAGCTCGAAGGCGGCCTCCACCGCCAGGTCGCCGATCCGCAACTCGTCGATCCGCCGCCGTTCGACCGCGAGCCGGCGGCCCAGCGTCTGCACCGTCCAGCTCGGCCGGGCGGCCAGCCGGGCGGCCACGATCCGCACCGCGAGCGGCAGGTGGCCGCAGACCTGCAGCAGGTCCCGGGCGGCCTGCGACTCGGCGGCCAGCCGTTCGGCGCCGATGGTGCGGCCGAGGAGTTCCAGCGCCTCCTCGGGCTCGAAGACGTCGAGGTCGGTCTGGACGGTCGCCGGCAGGCCGGACAGCCGGGTACGGCTGGTGGTGAGCACGGCGCAGCCCACCGCGCCCGGCAGCAGGGGCCGGATCTGCGCGGTGTCGTGGACGTTGTCGAGCACCAGCAGCAGCCGCCGGCCGTCCACCACCGAGCGGAACAGCGCCGAACGGGCGTCCAGCCCCTCCGGCACCGCGTCGGCCGGCACCCCGAGCGCCAGCAGGAAGCCGCAGAGCACCGCCTCCGGATCGGCCGGGGCGGGGTCGGCGC
Source organism: Kitasatospora sp. NPDC059599 (assembly GCF_042735125.1). Lineage (NCBI taxonomy): Bacteria > Bacillati > Actinomycetota > Actinomycetes > Kitasatosporales > Streptomycetaceae > Kitasatospora > Kitasatospora sp. NPDC059599. The sequence goes on from NZ_JBHWCL010000022.1 coordinate 54,063, forward strand.
CCCGCAGGTCGACGTAGAGCTGCCCGTCGGGGTAGGTCTCCCGGATGCGGTGGGCGACGTGCAGGGCCAGCGCGGTCTTCCCGACCCCGCCCATCCCGACCACGGTCGCGATCACCAGCGCCTGCTGCCCCGGGGTGCCCAGGGCCGCTCCGAGCCGTCCGACCAGGACCGTACGGCCGGTGAAGTCGGCGGCGTCCGGCGGGAGCTGAGCCGGTCTGGGCGGCGCCGCCACGGCCGGCTCGACCGGCGCGTCCTGCGGCGCGGGCTCGGCCGCGGCCGGCTCCGCCGGGACGGCCGGGAGGACGGCGGGCACCGCGACGACGACCGGAGCGGCCGGCGCCGGGGCGGCGAGCGCCGGGTCGCCCTCCAGGATCCGCCGGTGCAGCAGGTCCAGCTCGGCCCCCGGCTCCACCCCCAGCTCGGCCAGGAACAGCTGGCGGACGCCCCGGAAGACCGCCAGGGCGTCCGCCTGCCGCCCGGCCTGGTACAGCGCGCGCATCAGCAGACCGTACGCCCGCTCGTGCAGCGGGTGCTCGGTGGTCAGCGAGGTCAACTCCGGGATGCACCGCGAGAACCGGCCCAACCCCAGGTCCAGTTCGATCCGCTCCTCCAGCAGGGTCAGCCGCAACTCCTGCAGCCGCTGCCGCTGGCGCTGCGCGAACGGCCCGGGGATGCCGGCCAGCGGCTCGCCCTGCCACAGGTCCAGCGCCTGGTTCAGCAGGTCGCGCGCCTGCTGCGGCTGCCCGGCCGCCGCCGTACGCTCGGCCTGCGCCGCCAACTCCTCGGCCTGCGCCGCGTCCACGGCGTGCTTGGGCACCACCAGCCGGTAGCCGTCCCCGAACGACGTCAGCACGGTCGGCGCGTCCGGCTCCTCGCCGTGGAGGACCTTGCGCCACCGCCACGCGTAGGTCCGCACCGTCGTCATCGCGGTGCCCGGCGGCTCCTCACCCCAGAGCGCGTCGATCAGGTCCGTGGCACTCGCACCGTGCCCCGGACGCAGCAGCAACACCGCCAGCATCGCCTGCTGCTGTGGACTTCCGACCTTCAGTACGGTGGTGCCACGCTGTGCCCGCATCAGTCCCAGCACCGAGAACCGGAAATCACCCATTCCTGCACCTGCCCGCCTCATGTGCTCGCCCCCGCCCGCGCACGTGCTTCCCCCCGATTGATGAGCCCCTATCAACCCACGGCACCCCGGCAGCTGTCGAGAGAACGTCGACCCGGTGGTGATCCCGTGTTGATCGACCGTCACCACAATCATCGGTGTGGCTCCCCTGCCGACGGCCCGGCACCACCCGCCGGGCCCGCCACACACCCGGCCGCCGGACCGCTTGCCCGGCGACCACCACAGCTCTCGGAGGCGGACGCCCGTGAACACCGACCTGCTCCACCGGCTGCTCGACGTCGACCCGGACACCGGACCGGTCGAACTGCTCCACCGCGCCCGCGGCGTCCGCCACCTCCCGTACCTGGTGCTCGCCGCACTCGCCCGCGAGGACGTCCGGATGGGCGAGCACGCCCGGGCCGAACTCCGCCGCGCCCGCGACCGCTCCGACCGCTACGCCCGGCTCGCCGCCGACCTCGCCGACGCCACCGGGGTCCGCCCGGTCCGCGACCTCCCGCTGGCCGGCTACTACCCGGCCGACCTGCCCCGGCCGCTGGGCGAACTCACCCTCGTCAGTCCCACCGAGGCCGCGCTCTGGCAGGCGGTCAACCGGCTCGTCACCGACCACCCGGTGGAGACCGTCGAGGTCACCCTGGTCGGCGAGCGCCCCCGCCACACCGTCGTCACCCTGCGCTGGCCCGCCGAGGACCCGCTGCTCGACCCCTGGTACCAGGTGCGGCTCGGCACCGCCGCGCTCACCGGCGACCTGGAGACCGTCCCGGTCCGCCCCTACCTGGCCGCCGACGACCACGTCGAGTGCCTGATCGCCCTCGCCGAGGAGGGCCTCGGCCGCGCCTTCCACCCGGGTGACGTGCTCGACGTCGCCCAACTGGCCGGACAGCCCTTCGAACCCGTCGAGACCGCCGCCGTGGTCGCCGCCTACCGGCTCGCCCCGGAGGCCGTCGCCCTGCTCGACCTCGCCGCCGAACACGTGCCGCTGGGCTCCCTGGCGGGCGTGCGCACCGTCCTGGAGGCCGAGGTGGCGCCCGAACTGCAGCGGCGCCGGAACACCGCCCGCCCGCTCCGGCCGCGCCGCGGCACCCTGCTGCGCCGCACCGTCACCCGGCACGAGTGGGACGAGGCCGTGCTGCTCCCGTGCGGAGCCGCCGCCGTGCTGCTCACCCCGGTCGCCGACTACCTGCTCACCGAGGAGGACGCCCGGCCGACGGCGTCCGAACGCACCGCCGCCCTCGCCGCCCTGCACGCCTGGGACGCGATGGCCCCCGGCACCCCGGGGCCGGTTCGCGTCGACCCGTCGGAGCCGCGCCACCGCTGAGCGTGGCGGGGGCGCCGGGGCCGGGGGCGTCGGGCCCGGGGCGTCGGGGTGTCGGAGTGCGGGGGCGTCGGCGCCGCGGGGCGTCCGCCACGGGCCGGGCGGGTGTCAGCCGCGGAGCACGCTGACGCCGCCGAGCAGTCCCCACGCGGCGACGTGGACGGTCGGGCCGCCGGGGCGGTCCGGCCCGTCGTCGCTGACCCCGCCGAGACGGATGCCGCCGACCACCACCCGCACCTCCAGGCGGACCCGCAGCTTCACCCCACCGATCAGGCTGAGCTTGGTGATCCGCAGCTCGGCCCCGTCGGGGAGGTCCACGTCGGTCAGGTCGATGTCGGCGCCGCCGATGAGCGAGGCGGTCACGGTGCGGCTGTGGATCTCGTGGCCCGCGAGGCGGTTGCCACCGAAGATGCCGATCCGGACGTCGGTCTTGTCGCTGTCCGGGTTCCCCGAGTGCGTCATGGCGCCCACCGTAGGGCCAGTCCGCGGTGGACGGTCCGCCGGCCCCGCACGGGCGGCGCCGGCGGGGTGGCGGCGGCCCGGTTGAACCGTTCACGGAGGATCCGCCGTATCCACCGGTGAGGTGACGGACCGGATGCGGTGTCGATCGGTCAACGGTGACCGGGCGAAGGGGTGTTGGCCGTGGCCGCCGTGGATCGCGGCCCGGAACGCCCGGCAGTGTCCCGTACGGCTCGTCGCCGTTCCCGCTGCCCGTCGATTCGGAGAAACCCCTTGCGTACCAGCAGGTTCACCTCGGTCGTCCTGGCCGGCGCCACGACGCTGGCGGCGCTCGCCGTCGGTGTCGGCCCGGCGGCCGCCGCCCCGCTCGACCCGGTCGCGGTCACGGCCGACCCGGCCGCCGCCCCGCTCGACCCGGCTGCCGTCGCCTCCGCCCCGGGTGACCAGGACGTCGAGGTCTTCGCCGAGGACGGCGCCATCAGCCGGGCCACGGTCCCCGCGGCGTCCCCCTTCGTCGCCGAGCCGGTGATGAACGCGGCCGCTGCCACCCCCGACGGTGCCGTCACGAAGATCGTCAACAACGGGAGCACGGACGGCAAGCTGGACGTCGTCATGATCGGCGACGGCTACACGGCCTCGGAGCAGGACAAGTTCCGCAAGGACGCGGCCGCGAAGTGGAAGGACATCAGCGCGGTCGAGCCCTACGCCACCTACCGCAAGCTGTTCAACGTGTGGGCCGTGGGCGCCGTCTCCGCGCAGTCGGGCGTCTCCGGGGACCCGAAGCAGGACACCGTCCGCAAGACCGCGCTCGGCTCGCACTTCTGGTGCAACTCCATCGAGCGGCTGCTGTGCGTCGACATCAAGGCCGTCGACACCTACGCCGCCAAGGCCCCGCAGGCCGACCTCGTGATCGTCGTCGCCAACACCGCCAAGTACGGTGGTGCCGGCTACGGCAGCACCCAGTCGCCGCTGGGGTACGAGGGCATCGCCACCGTGGCGGGCGGCAACGGCGCGTCCGGCCAGATAGCCGTGCACGAGACCGGCCACTCGCTGGGCAAGCTCGCGGACGAGTACGTCGCGGAGGGCCAGGAGCCCTACCGGGGCGCGGAGCCCCCGCAGCCCAACATCAGCACCCTGAGCGCCGACCGGATGCGCAAGGACAAGGCCAAGTGGTACCGCTGGCTCGGGAAGACCTCGCCCGACGGCGGGACCGTCGGCGTCTACCAGGGCGCCGGCAACTACCCGTCCGGCCTCAACCGGCCGACCGACAACTCCGTGATGCGCTCCCTCGGACGGGAGTTCAACCTCCCCGGCCGGGAGGCGATGATCGCCGGCTTCTACCGGCACGCCTCCACGCTCACCAGCGCCACGCCGGTCACCACCCGACTGGCCGCGACCGACCGCCTCACCGTCGACCTCCCGGTCTCCGGCACCAAGCTGCGGTGGTACCTCGACGGCAAGGAGGTGACGGCCCTGCGCGACCGCAAGACGATCGCCGTCACCGACCTCGGCCCTACCGGCCCCAAGCCCGAGACCCACGAACTCAAGGCCGTCGCGAACGACCCCACCTCGGCCGTCGTCGACCCGGCGCTGACCCCGGCCCTGACCCACAGCCTGGTCTGGAGCGTCACCCGCTGACCACGGGCGCGGGCCCTCACGGACTCCCGGTACGTCCGGACGTGAGGGCCTGAACCCGCACACCGCCGGTGGGTTCAGGGCGCCATGGTCAGCCCCGCCGCGGCGGCGCCCCGGCTGAGCACCGTCGAGCGGATGTGCTCCACGGCCCGGGCGTAGTCGGCCCGGCCGGGGTTGCGGCGGACGGCCCCGCGCAGGTCGAGGACGCGGTAGGGCGGGCCGAGGTCCGTCGCCTGCGGGACGAACTCGGCCTTGGCGACCGTCCACCGCTGCCCCCGGGTCGCCGGCGGGGCGAAGGTGAACCGGGCGATCGAGCTCCAGTTGCCGCGCGGATCCTCGGCGCCGTCGTAGGTGAACATGTGGCCGGCGAGCTGGTCGCCGAGGCCGTACACCGTCCAGGTGTCGTTGATCCGCTCGTAGGCCTGCGGGATGTGGGCGTGCGTGCCGAGGATCAGGTCGACGTCGGACCGGCCCCCGCCCTGACCGGCCGCCAGTTCGCGGGCCAGGGTGAGCTGTTGGTCGTTGGGCGCGTCCTGCCACTCGGTGCCCCAGTGCACGCTCACCACCACGAGGTCCGCACCGTCCGCCCGGGCGGCGCGGGCGTCGGCGAGGATCCGGTCCCGGTCGATCAGGTTCACCGCCCAGGGCCGCCCCGCCGGCAGCGGGATCCCGTTGGTGCCGTAGGTGTAGGCGAGGTGTGCCACGGTCGCGCCGCCGGCCCGCAGCAGCGCGGGCTTCCCGGCCTCGGCCTCGTCGCGCGCGGAGCCGGTGTGCGCGAGGCCCACGGCGTCCATGGCGTCGAGCGTGCGCCGGATGCCCTCGGGGCCGTCGTCCAGGGTGTGGTTGGAGGCGGTGTCGCAGGCGGTGTAGCCGGCGTCCTTGAGGGCGGCGGCGACCTGCGGCGGTGACTTGAACGCGGGGTAGCCGGTGAACGGTCCGCCGTCGGCGCCGTAGACGGTCTCCATGTGGCAGATGGCGAGGTCCGCGCCACTGATCAGCGGTTTGACGTCGGCGAACATCGGGCGGAAGTCGTACCCGGTGCCGCCGGCGTCCTCCGCGGCCTGCCGGATGATCTCGGTGTGCGGCAGCACGTCGCCGGTCGCGACCAGGGTGAACGCCCGCCGTCCGGTCGGGGACGCGGTGGTGGCGGCAGCGGCGGCGGCGACGGTGGGGCTGGGGTCGTCCGCCGGCGGTGGCGCGGTCGGGGAGCCGCAGCCCGCGGGGGCGAGGAGCAGCGTGACGGCCGTCGCGAGGACCGGTCCACGGGGCAGACGCATCGTCGTCTCGTCTCATGATCGGAAGGTGTCATCGGCCTTCCGACTATGCGATGCCCCGGCCGCTCCTCCTCGGCCCCACGCCGACGGTCACCGCCGTCTCCGAAGGGCTCCCCCGGATGCGGCGACGTCCGGCGCGGGCGCAGGTGGGGGCATGGGCGCGGGCGCGGGCGCCGGGGCCGGCACGGGTGGGGGCGCGGGCACCGACGCCGTGACGGGCCCCGCACCCCGCGGCGCCGGCGCTCCCGCCGGCACGGTTCCGCCTCACGCTCCGAGGACGCGCCGCAGCCAGGCGGTGCGGGCGGCGTGGGCGTCCCGGCTGAGGGCGGCGTGCGGGGCGAGGGTGTCGAAGCCGTGGCAGGCGCCGGGCCACACGTGCAACTCGGCCTCGCCGCCCGCCCGCCAGATCGCGTCGGCGTAGGCGACGGCCTCGTCCCGGAACGTCTCTGCGGACCCGACGTCGACGTACGCCGCGGGCAGCCCCGACAGGTCGGTGGCGCGGGCCGGCGCGGCGTACGGCGGGACGTCGGCGGTGCCGTACCGCTCGCCGAGCACGGCCCGCCAGGCGGTCGCGTTGGAGGCGCGGTCCCAGGTGTCGTGGCCGGCCATCTGGTGGCTGGAGAAGGTCTCGCCGCGGTCGTCGAGCATCGGGCTCAGCAGCAGCTGGCCCGTCGGCGCCGGACCGCCCCGGTCGCGGGCCAGCAGGGCCAGGGCGGCGGCCAGCCCACCGCCCGCGCTCTTGCCGCCGAGGACCAGGCGCCGCGCGTCCACGCCCAGCTCGTCCGCGTGCCCGGCCGCCCAGGCCAGTCCGGCGTAGCAGTCCTCCAGTGCCCCGGGGAAGCGGGTGCCCGGCGCCAGCCGGTACTCGACGGACACCACCGCCAACCCCAGCGGCAGCGCCCACGAACGCAGCAGCCGCGGCAGGACGGACCACGCGTTGCCCGTCACCATCCCGCCGCCGTGCACGTAGTACAGCAGCGGCAGCGCCCCGTGGACCCCGGCGGGCCGCCCGCTGACGAGCGTGACCTCGCTGCCGTCGGCCCGCGGCACGCGCCACTGCGCCACCTCGAACCGGCCGCCGTCGCGCAGCCGGTCGAGCGTCGGACGCGGCCGGGCGGCGGCGTCCCGCCGCTGCCACGCGGCCAGGCCCTCCGGGGTGAGCACCTCCCGCGCTCCCGCACCGGCCGCCGCCACCGCCGCCCCCACCTGCGGGTCCAGCGGCGGCACCCGCCACCCCGCCGATCCGGCCACCGTCCCCAACCCCTTCGTCACCGCTTCGTCACCCCTTCGTCCGGCGGACGCGCCGCGCCCGGCCCCGACCGGACAGCCTGCCGGACCCGCCGGCCCCGGCCCGGCGCGGGGTGGGACCGTTCCGTGCACCGCACCCGTCGGGAGGCCGTCCCCGTGGTGCGGCCTCCGTCCCCAACTCCTTTCGCCGAACGCCTACTCGGGAGTGTCCCCGATCTGGGAGACTCCGTCCGTGGAACTCGTCGTCCTCGTGTCGTAGGCCGTCCTGGTCCTCGTCGTGGTCGTGGTCGTGCTGAGCCGGGCGATCGGGTCGGTCCCGCAGCACCACGTCGGGATCGTGCAACGGTTCGGCTTCTACCGCCGGACGGCCCGCGGCCGGGTCGTCCTCCTGGTGCCCTTCGTCGACACCGTCCGCGCCCGGGTCGACCTGCGGGAGCAGCAGTTGCCGGTCGGGCCGGAGCGGCTGATCACCGCGGACCGCGTGACGGTCGACCTCACCGCCGTCCTCCACTACCGGGTGACGGACCCACTGGCCGCGACCTACCAGGTCGCCGACCACGCCTACGCCATGAGGGCGTTGGCGGCCGGCACCCTGCGGAACACCGTCGCCGCCCTGGACCTGGTGCAGGTCCTGGACGCGCCCGAGCGGATCACCGCCGCACTGCACCGGGCGCTGGCCGAGACCGCCGGCGGGCAGTGGGGTGTCGAGGTCCACCGGGCCGAACTGACGACGGTCGAACCGCCGGCCTACCTCCTCACCTCGATCCGCCGCTGGTCGAGCGCCGACCGGGACAAGCGCGCCGCGATCCTGACCGCCGAGGCGGGCCGGCAGGCAGCGATCCTGCGCGCCGAAGCGGAGAAGGAGGAGGCCCTGGTCCGCGCCGAGGGCGACGGCCGGGCCCTGGCGCTCAAGGCCGGACGGGACATGGCGACGTTCCGCGCCGCCATCGGAGGCGGCACGGGACGACCCGCCGGACACCGGCCGTCCGTAGCGCGGCAGCCCGAGCCTTCACCCGTGCCGCCGCCTGCCGCCCCCTCGCCCGAACCCGCTCCACCCGAACCCGTCCCCGTCCCGTCGCCCCTGCCCTCACCCCTGCCCGAGCCGCCGGATCCGCGTGCGTCCCCGGAGCTGCCGCTGCTCGGCCGGGTCGGCCGCTACCGGCTGGTCGCGAGGCTCGGCGAGGGCGGCATGGGGACGGTCTACCGGGCGCTCAGCCCCGGCGGGCGGTCCGTGGCCGTGAAGGTCATCAAGGCCGAGCTGGCGGCCGACCCCCTCTTCAAACGGCGCTTCGCGAGCGAGGTCGAGGCCGCCCGCACGGTGGGCGGCTTCCACACCGCCCTGGTCGTGGACGCCGACCCGCACGGCGATCCGCCCTGGCTGGCCACCGAGTACATCCCCGGGCCGTCGCTGCACCAGGTCCTGCAGCGGCACGGGGCGCTGCCCGCGCCGACCGTGCTCGCGCTCGCCCTCGGTGTCGCCGAGGCGCTGGAGGGCATCCACCGGGCCGGCATCGTCCACCGCGACCTGAAGCCCGGCAACATCATCGTCGCGGCCGACGGCCCCCGGGTCATCGACTTCGGCATCGCCCGCACCCTCGAAGCCACCCGGCTCACCCCGGCCCACCTGCTGCTGGGCACACCGGGATTCGTCGCGCCGGAGCAGCTGACCGGTGCGCCCGTCCAGCCCGCCGCAGACCTCTACGCCTTCGGCCGGGTGCTCTGCCACGCCGCCGGGGTGGCGCAGCTGCGGCACGGCGAGACGCCGGAGTCGGCCCTCGCCGTCCTGCCACGCCACCTGGCAGGCGTGGTCCTCGACTGCCTGGCCCCTGAACCCGACCGCCGCCCGACCGCCGCCGACGTCCTCGACCGGCTGGCCCAGGACCCCCTGTCGACGGCCGACTGGCTCCCCCCACAGGTCCGCCGGACGGTGGACGTCCACACGGCCCCCACCCTTCCCGGCCAGGACCGCCGTCCGGTCACACCGCCGCCGGCACCCTGAACCGGGTGCCCTGAACTCGGCTGCCGGGCTGCGGCATTCGGGGTGCCACGGTCGTGTCAGGGGCGGTACCCGCGGAGGCGGAGCGGACGGACCGCGCCGTCGGGCACCCACCTCGGCCTGTCGGGTGCGGCGGTCCGTGAAGCGGTTCCGGGCCCGCCGCGGGGCGGCGCCCGCGGGCTCGTGGCCGGGTCCGATGCGTTCTCCCGGAATGCGCGCACCGGGGAAATCGAGGATTTCGGGGCCGTCGACGGGTTCGTGCGCGGGTGGGCGCAGATCGGCTCGATCGTCCGGATTCTCCGTCTTTGGGTTTTCGGGTCGGTCATCACAGTGACCGGTGTTCCACGAGTGGACCCGCCGGGCACAGGTGACCGGAAAACAACTCCGGTGGGGCCCAAGGGTGTCCGCGGGAACTCCCGGCGGTGGGGGGAGTGTGATCGGGCGAATGCGCCCACCGTGGATCGGGGTCCGGATCGCCGGGCGGGTGGCCGCCGCCCGGCCGGGGGACCTCGTGGGCGCTCCGGCGGCGGGGCGGCCGCATGCGGTGCTCGGTCGGCCGCCGGTCGCCGCCGGGCGGCCGTGGTGTCGTGACCTGCGGCCGCGGCGCGTTCTCCGCCCGCCGGCGCGCCGCACGGTGATCGACGGGGAATGCGGCCGGCCGGGCGCCGCCGTGGACGGCGGGAGCGACGGTGCCCGGCCGGAACGCGCGGCGTCCACCCGTGGAGGGCGGTGCGGTGGGCCGCCCACCTGCGGCGGAGCAGTAGAGGTCTAGACCGTCGACTTTCGGTCGCATTGATTGTTCCTTATAGCTTGATCCCTTGTCGTGGCCATAGCGTCTGATTCTCCGATCCGGAACGGGCACCGGATGACGAGGAACGTGCGCCGACTTCCGCGCGGGTGAACCGGACGGCCTTTGACGCACTGTGCGGCACGTCGCGGCGGCCCGAGGGGCAGACGGAAGAACAGCTTTCCGACGGGACAAGCGGAGTCTGAAGGGAGTGCATCATGGGCGAAATCGTCAGTGACTGGCGCGGCCTCGGCGACGAGGAACTCTCGCAGTACGCGACTCAGGGCTACCTCCATCTGCGCGGACTGTTCAACGAGGCGGAGGTCGAGTTCGGACTGGAGATCGTCGACAGCGCGGTGCGTTCCCTGACCGCCGGGGAGGATTCGGTCCCGTACCACGCCAGTTACTTCGACGAAGGCAGCCGCAAGGACCTGGTGCGGGTCCGGAACGCCGTGGCCCAGCGGCGCGAGGTGGCCTACTTCCTCGACCATCCGCGGCTGATCGGGCCGATGGTCTCGCTGCTCGGCCCGGGGCTGCAGGTGCTGGGCTCGGAGGTCTTCTACCGCGACCTCGGCCGGGCGCCCCACGAGCCCTGGCACATCGACGGCGGTCCCGCGATGTACGACGTGAGGATCGACCACACGCGGCGCAGTCTGCAGGCCAAGGCGCAGGTCTTCCTGACCGAGGTGTCCGAACCCCGGTCCGGCAACTTCCTGTTGATCCCGGGCAGCCACACCTGGCCGGCGCCCACGACCGCCGACATCGAGGAGCTGAACCGGCAGCAGCGCGCGGGTGGCGTCCCCGGGGCGCTGACCGTGCGCGCGGAGCCCGGTGACGTGCTGCTGTTCCCGTACTCGCTGTGGCACGCCGTCGACTGCAACGTCCGCGCGCCGCGCAAGAGCCTCATCCTGCGCTTCGGGCACCTGTGGCACCGGCCGCACGACTACGACGCGCAGCCGCGCGAGGTGCTCGACGGCCTCTCGCCGCGCCTGCGCCGGATGCTCGGCGACTTCGGGGCGGATTCGCACCCGATGAACTACTACAAGCCGACCGACAACGAAGCCGTGATGAGCAGCGGCGGCGACTACACCTCGCTGGTGCCGCCCGCCCTGATCGAGCGGCACGGCGCGGACGCCTTCGGCCCCGCGTCCTGGCCGGCCCGCGGGCCCTGGACGGTCCGCAACGAAACCCCGGCACCGGCACCCGCAACGGCACCGGCACCGGCAACGACATCGCGATGAGCGGGAGGGCAAACGCGTGTCCGCGCAACTCGAACGCTACCGACTGACCCCGCAGATGCGGGACTACGACGAGTTCAACGACGCCGGCCAACGGCGCTACCTGCCCCACCTCATGTACTTCGGCCGGACCGACTTCTCCTCGCCGACGGTCAACACCGACCGGGCCGGCTTCCGGATCAGCACGGGACCGGACGGGACGAGGGCGTCCGCCGCGGGGCACGTCCCGGCGGGGCCGGTGCGGATCCTCACCGGCGGTTCGACCGCGCTCGGGGTCGGCGCCACCAGCGACGCCGACACGCTGGCCTCCCTGCTGTGGAGCCGCTACGCCCCGGCCCGACCGTGGCTCAACTTCGCCGGCCACTGCTTCAACCCGACCCAGGAGGCCCTGCTCTTCACGCTCCACCGGCACCTGCTGGGGGACGTCAGCGAGGTCGTCGTCTTCTCGGGGGTCAACGCGATGATGCTCGCCCGCCTGCCCGAGTGGCAGCAGGGGGAGCACGGCGCCTTCTTCTTCTGCGGCGAGTACTTCGAGAAGATGGAGGAGCTGCGCGAGCAGAACCGCGGGCCGGTGAAGCGGTTCGGCCGCCGGGCGAAGCCCGCCGCCGGCGCCGCGATCGCGACCTTCGACGACGTGCGCCGTGACGTCGACACGGTGATCGCCTCCGCCGCGGAGACGACACTTCGCCAGCTCGACGTGTGGCAGCGCATGGCCGGGCCCGGGACCCGCATCTCCTACGTGCTGCAGCCGATGTCGCGGTGGATGCGCCGGACCTCCACGCCGGAGGAGGAGGTCCTCTTCGAAGAACGGGACCGGATCTACCAGCGGGGCGTGTGGGAGGAGCTCTACGGGGACGTCGCGACGACGGAGGTCTCGCAGGCCTTCGCCGCGGTCCTCCGGGCCGGCTGCGAGAGGCGGGGAGTCCGGTTCTTCGACCTGAACCCGGTCGTCGCCGCGGCGACCTCCCGGGACGACTGGCTCTTCGTCGACCGCGTGCACTACAACGACGCGGGCCACGACGTCGTCGCCAGGATCACGGCCGAAGCACTCGAACTCGATTAGGCCCTGTCCTGGGCCCTGTCCGGCCGGACAGGATCCAGGCCGCAGTTTCCACGAACGCGCGATGCGCGCCCACCCGGACGGGGACGGCATGTCTTTCCTCCGCAAGATCATCGACAAGCTCCTCCGGCGCGGGAAGCGCGCCCGTCGGAAGGAGGACGCATCGATCTACCCGATGTTCTGACCGTGTGTGCCCCCCTCTCGACAGGTGTGCCGAGTCCACGACCAGGGAGCGCCCATGCACGACGGCACGACAGGCAGCGGCGCCGCCTCCGTCTTCCGGAGGCTCTACGTCCGCGCGGCCGATCCGGAAGTGGCCGTCCCGGGCGGCGAGTTGATCGGGGTGCTCCGCGCGGAGCTGCTCCGGGCGTCCACCGGTGACGGCCCGCCGCTCGACGGCCTGCTCCGGGCGTCCACCGGTGACGGCCCGCCGCTCGACGGCCTGCTCCGGACGGCGGCCGCGTGGTCGTCCGCCGCGGCGGAGCGGTTCCGGGCGGTGGGCGGCGGCACGGACGGTGACACCCGTCGGCTCCTCGTACGCCGGGCGGTGCTCGGCTGGGCCCCGCTCGGCCTCGCCGCGGGGGCCTGGCTCCAGTGGCTGACCGCCCCCGGGACCGCGGACGCGCCGCTGTCCCTGCGGATCCTCGCGCTCCACGCCTCCGACGTCGGCGTCGGCCATCCCGGTGCCGCCAGGAGCAGCGCCTACCTCTCCCTGCTACGGCAGTTGCGGGTCTCGGAGAACGCCGTGCCGTACGCGCGCGTCGCCGGTGACCGGCGGATCGCGGACGCGGCGTTCCGTCTGCCGGCCCTGCTGCTCCTGATGAGCCGGCGGCCGGACGAGTTCCGCGAGGAACTCGTCGGGGCGGACCTGTGCCTGCGTGCCGTGGGTTTCCCGCCGCCGCTCGCGCTCGCCAGGGCGGAGCTGCAGGCCGACTGGGCGGCGATCGACTACGCGGGCGCCGGCGGCCACCCGGGCTCCGGCGACGGCGACCCGTCGGGCGCCGGGGAGGGCGCTCCTTCGGCGGTCGAGCGGTGCCGTGCCGTCGCGGACGCGCTGGTGCAGGCCGGCCCGGACCCGGCGGGCCGGGTGCGGGCCGGATTCGGCTGGGCGCTGGCCACGGTGGCCGGCCAGGTCGAGGCGCTGTACGAGGAGTTGCGCGCGTCGCTCGATCCCGGATTCGCGATGGCCGAGCTGATGCGGCTTCGCGCCCGGGAGGGTTCGGTCTACCACCATCAGGTCCTCCTCGAAGGCCGGTCGCTGTCCGAGTGGTTGAAGGACTGCCGGGACGATCCGGGGCCGTTCCTCGACGTCCTGGCGCGCAGCCGACTGGTGAAGCCCGGGCGTTCCGGTGCCAGTCCCCTGGTGACGGACCTGGTCGGCGAGCACGGCCCGATGTTCCGGGTCTTCTCGCCGGACGACCTGCTCGTCATCGGCCGGTGGGTCGACGCGCTGGCCGGGCCCGCCCCCGGGAACACCGCCGTGCCCGCCCCCGGCGCCGGCATGCCGGCGCGTCCCGTACGGCGCCCGGCGGACCAGCCCGCTCTACCCGACCTGCCCGACCTGCCGCGCCTGCTGGAGGCCGGGGCCCCCTCCGGCGGCGGCCCGCGCGACCTGCGCGAGGCGTACCACGCGCTCATGGTGCGCACCGGCGGTCCTGACCTCGACGACTGGTGCCTGCGGTACGTCCGGGGGTGGCTGGCCCGGGCCCGCCACCGGATGGACGCCCGGTCGGTGCCGCTCCCCGGGCGGTGGACGGCCGACGGTCTGCGGCCCTGGCTGCTGGCGCAGCACGACCGGCACGGAGCGCAGTTCGAGGAGGGCGCGGACGCCCCGCTGCCGTCGCGCGAGGCGGTGGTGGAGGACGCGGTGCAGACGGCTCCGCTCACCCTGATCGACGGGAGCTGGCTGCAGGGGTTCACCGACCACGCGTTGGCGTCGTCGGACGTCGGCCACTCGCTCTTCGCGACGTACTGGGACGAACTCGGCAACGGCGAGGCCGCGTTGAACCACCCCCTGATCTACCGCCAGGTCCTGAAGGAGATGGACGTCGAGCTGCCGCCCACGGCGTCGCCGGAGTTCGCGCGCTGGCCGGGCTTCCGGGACGCGTCGTTCGAACTGCCCGTCTACTGGCTGTGCATCGGGCGCTTTCCGTGCACCTTCCTGCCCGAGGTGCTCGGCCTCAACCTGGCCATGGAGCTGTCCGGGGTGGGTGGCAGCTACCGCCGGGCGGGCATGGCCTTGCGGGCGTACGGCTTCAGCACCCGTTTCGTGGACGTCCACAACACCATCGACAACGTCGCCACCGGGCATTCCGCCTGGGCGGCCGACGCCGTCGACGCCTTCATGGCGGGCCTGCCGGACCGTCCGGGGCCGGGCAGCCGGGCGGAGGCCTGGGAGCGGGTGCGGGCCGGTTACCGCTCGCTCGACCCGCCCGGCGGATTCCTGGCCCGCCGGGCCGCCCGGCGCGGCCGGCTCGCGGGGAGCCGGTGGCGGAGTGCCGGCGCGGTGGCGCCGCAGACGGAGGAGCACACCGGTGTCTGAGCTGATTCTCGGGATCTCGGGCTTCTACCACGACAGCGCGGCGGCGCTCGTGCGCGACGGGGTCCCCGTCGCGGCGGCGCAGGAGGAGCGGTTCAGCCGGAAGCGGCACGATCCCGCGTTCCCGACCGAGGCGGTCCGCTACTGCCTCGACGAGTTGGGGGCGTCCTTCGGGGACGTCTCCGCGGTCGCCTACTACGAGGACCCGCGGCTGAAGTTCCGCAGGGTGCTGGCCACGCTGGTCGGCGCCGCGCCCACCGGTCTCGCCTCCTTCCGCGAGACGCTGCCGGGCTGGCTGGGGCCGGACGGCAAGCTCCGGACGCTCGCGGCGGTCCGGCGCGGACTGGAGTCGCTGGGCAGGGGGAGGGTGCCGGACATCGTGGCCCGGCGTCACCACGAGTCCCACGCGGCCTCGGCGTTCTTCCCGAGCCCGTACCGGTCGGCCGCGGTGCTGTGCGTGGACGGCGTGGGCGAGTGGGCCACCACCACGCTGTGGCACGGCCGCGACACCGCGCTCACGCCGCTGGCCGAGATCCGGTTCCCGCACTCGCTGGGGCTGCTGTACTCCGCCCTGACGTACTTCTGCGGTTTCAAGGTCGACTCCGGCGAGTACAAGCTGATGGGCCTGGCCCCGTACGGCGAGCCCCGGTACGCGGACCTGATGCGGGAGCGGCTGATCGACGTCAAGCCGGACGGGTCGTTCCGCCTCGACATGCGGTACTTCGCGTACCTGCGGGGGCAGGTGATGACCGGCCGGGCGTTCGAGAAGCTCTTCGGCGGCCCGCGGCGCACGCCCGAGGGGCCGCTCACCCAGCGCGAGTTCGACCTGGCGGCGTCCGTCCAGAGCGTCACCGAGGACGTGATGCTCCGGCTGGCGCGCACCGCGCGGGAGCGCACCGGTGAGTCCACGCTCTGCCTGGCCGGCGGTGTCGCGCTGAACTGTGTCGCCAACGGGAAGGTCGTCAGGAGCGGGATCTTCGACGAGGTGTGGATCCAGCCCGCCGCCGGCGACGCGGGCGGGGCGCTGGGCGCGGCGCTGGCGGTGGCGACGGAGCGGGGAGCGGTGCGCGGTCACGTCGGCAGCGGACGGGACGCGATGTCCGGCTCGTTGCTGGGCCCGGCCTTCGACGACACGCGGATCGGCGAGTACCTGCGGAGCCACGGCATTGCGCACCGCCGGCTGGACCCGGCCGTCCTGGCCGAGGAGGTCGCGGCGGCCCTGGCCGGGGGCAAGGTCGTCGGCTGGTTCCAGGGCCGGATGGAGTTCGGCCCCCGGGCCCTGGGCGCCCGTTCCATCCTGGGCGATCCGCGCGACCCCGCGATGCAGTCCGCGATGAACCTCAAGATCAAGTTCCGTGAGTCGTTCCGCCCGTTCGCGCCGTCCGTGCTGGCCACGGACGTCGAGGACTACTTCGACCTGCGGCAGGAGAGCCCGTACATGCTGGTGGTGGCGCCGGTGGCGGCGGCCCGGCGGCTCCCGGTGACCGAGACCGGCGCGAGCGGCATCGACCTGCTGCGGGTACGGCGCTCCACGATCCCCGCCGTCACGCACGTCGACTGCTCCGCGCGCGTCCAGACGGTCACCCCGGAGGGCAACCCCGCCTACCACCGGCTGCTGAGCGCCTTCAAGGCGCGCACCGGCTGCCCGGTGCTGGTCAACACGTCGTTCAACGTCCGCGGCGAGCCGATCGTGAACTCGCCGCACGACGCCTACACCTGCTTCATGCGTACGGACATCGACCTGCTCGCGATGGGAAGCTTCCTGCTGCACAAGGACGAGCAGCCCCCGTGGTCCGAGGAGGGCGACTGGCGTGCGGACATCCCCCTGGACTGACCCGTCCCGCCTGCCGCCCGTCCCGCCGACCGCATCCGCCGCGGAGGTCACGAGAGATGCTCACCGTCGTCTACTTCCTGATCGCCACCCCCCTCGGGCTGGCGAGCCGGCTCCTCCACGACCCGCTCTCGCGGCGCCGCAAGCGGCGGGCCGCGACCTACTGGACCGCACCCACCGCCGAGCCCCGTGACCGCCCCCGCTCGCCGGGGCGCTGACCGCCAGGAGGACCCCACCATGACGTCACCCGTTCCCGACCCCGTGCGGGAGGGGAAGGCCTTCGCGTACTTCAGCGGCGACGCCGCCCTCTACGACCGGTCGCGGCCCGCCTACCCGGACGCGATGATCTCCCGCCTCGTCGCCGCCATGCCGGGGCGCGACGTGGTGAACGCCGGCTGCGGCACCGGCATCGAGGCGCGACAGTTCCGGGCCGCCGGGTGCGCCGTGCTCGGCGTCGACCCCGACGCGCGGATGGCGGAGTACGCCCGCAGCACCGGCGTCGAGGTCGAGGTCTCGACGTTCGAGGACTGGGCGCCGGCGCGCCGGAGGTTCGACGCGGTCGTCGCCGGGACGGCCTGGCACTGGGTGGATCCGGTGGCCGGAGCGGCCAGGGCCGCGCAGGTGCTGAGGCCGGGCGGTGTGCTCGCGCCGTTCCACCACTCGTCCCACGTCCCGCCCGAGCTGGCCGAAGCCACCGGGGGGACGACGCTGCCGGCCTGGACCACCCGCTCCGCCGCGGCGTACCGGCGGTTCGCGCCCGCCTCCGCGTACGGCCCGGACGGTCGCCGACGGACCGCCATGGAGCTCTACCAGCCGATGTTCGAGGCGTTCGCGGACGGGATCCGGCGGACGGGCGCGTTCGGCGAACCCGAGCAGTGGCGGTTCGACTGGGAGCGGATCTACTCGCGGGACGAGTGGCTCGCCGTGGTCCCGACCCAGACCGCCCTCGCCGAGCTCTCGCCGGACGCGCTGGCGCGCGTGCTGGACGCCGTCGGGGGCGCCATCGACGCGATGGGCGGCCGCTTCGCCATGACCTACACCACCGTCGCGGTGACCGCGGTCCGTACGGAAGCCGGCCACGAGGGGCCGGACGGTCCGCCGCCGGGCCGGGACGGGCGGAGCGCCTGAGGACCCGTCCGCCGGGCGTTGCTGCGGCGCCGCGCGGCAGCACGGCAGCGTTGCAGCGGTGCCCGGCGAACGGCCAGGAGGGGACGGCCAGGAGGGGGACGGGCAGGTGGGCAGGGGGCCGGGCGGCCCCTCAGCCGCCCGCTGGGCTCACGGCGCCGGCCGGTCGCGCAGGTAGCCTGCCAGCACGGAGTAGTCCAGCTCGCCCAGTCCCGCGGCGACGGCTTCCTCGGCCAGCAGCCGGGCCTGGTGTGCCAGCCGCAGCTGCGCGCCGCAGGCGGCGGCCGTGGCCTCCGCGACCCCCATGTCCTTGGCGAAGAGCTTCAGCCGCGAGTCCGCGGGGAACTCGCCGCTCTCGATCATGGCCCGCTTGCGGGTGACCAGCGGGCCGACCCGGGTGCGCTCCAGTTCGTCGAGCAGCAGGTCCTGGTCGAGGTCCAGCCTGTCCGCCAGGGCCAGCCCCTCGGCCAGCAGCGCCACCATGGGCGCGACGCAGGTGTTCAGGACGCACTTGAGCGCCGACGCCGCGCCCAGCGGGCCGCAGCGCACGACCGTCCCCAGCGCCTCCAGGACCGGCCCGGCGGCGGCGTGCGCCGCGTCGTCGCCACCGGTCAGGATCCGCAGGTCGCCGGCGCTCGCCTGCGGGACGCTGCCGGTCACCGGCGCGTCGAGCAGCCGCACGTCCGAGGGCAGGTCCGCGGCCAGGGCGAGCGTCTCGTGCGGCGCGATCGTCGACATCTGCGCGATCACCTGCGGCCGGCCCGCCGCGACGCCCTCGGGCCCGCCGACCACCGCGCGCACGGCGTCGAAGTCGCTCACCAGCACGAGTGCCGCCCGGGCCCCCGCGGCGGCGGCCGCGGGGGACGGCGCGACGGTCACCCCGGTGCCGGCGAGGGCGGCGGCCCTGGCGGGCGTGCGGTCCCACACGCTGACCGAGAACCCCGACGCCGCCAGCCGGGTCGCGACCGGGAGCCCCATCAGGCCGAGTCCGCAGACGGCGACGGCGGTCATGCGTCCTCCCTCCGGCGGCCGGGGGCGGACTCGTACCGGTGCGGGCGCCGGCCCGGGGTCAGGGGGCCCCGCCGCGGGCACCGGACCGGATTCACGACCACAGCTCGGCGGCTTCCGTCAGGTCCGCACCGGAGGAGGCGCGCGCCGAGGCGAGCAGGGCTTCCAGGTCGGCGTCCGTTGCGGACACGTGCAGGTCGGTGAGCAGCCCGCTCGGCGGGACGTACTTCTGGAGCCACGCCGGGCACGACACCCGCACCGGGTCACCGCACGCCCGACGCCACGTCGCGGACAGGTCGATGGCGAACCCCGTCCCGGACCGGGTGACCGTGATCTCGGCCGGGCCGCGCCGCGAGCGGTACTTCGCCGCCGGAGTGTGGCCGGCGCCGGTGGCCGTCCCGGCGGTGCGGGCGCCGGCCGGACCGGAGTAGGTGTTGACCACCATCGCCGGGCCGTCGAGCACGTAGGTCAGGTGCCAGGCGCCGAACGGGACCACGGCGAGGTCCCCGGCCCGGCACTCCTGGAAGTACACGTACGACTCGTCGCCGGACTCGTCGAGCATGCTGCACAGCATGAGCACGCGGCCGCTGAGCACCTGGAAGATCTCCAGCTGGTCGGCGGGGTTCCAGTGCCCGGTCGAGCGGAAGGGCTCACCGCCGGGCAGTGTGCCGTCCTGGTAGATGACGAGGTCGGCGGACCACAGGGTGGCGCCGGCCACCGGGCCGTCCTGCCCCTCGGGGGCGGGGACCACCCGGGAGGGGAGCACGTCGCGTGCCGCGGAGTAGAGCTCCCGGTCGGCCCCGGCGGCGACCGCCGCGGCCACGGCGGCCGGGTCCGCGAAGCGGACGTCCGGGCCGCCCCCCTCGCCCTTGCCGAAGAAGTCTGCGAGGCGCCGTTCCTCCAGGCGCTTGACGGTCCGGTCCACGGGAAGTCTCCTGTCGTCGTGCTCGAACGTGCGGCGAGCAGCATCGGTCGGTGTGTTGTGCACGAACCTCGCCGGTGTCGGGCGGCCAGGACGTCGAAGCGGTGGTGGTGCCGGTACGGCGGTGGTGCCGGAGTGGCAGCGGTGCCGTGGTGTCGGCATGGCAGGGGTGCCGTGGTGCCGGTGGTGGCGGTCCGGCCGCGGCATCCACCCGGCCCGTGGCACGGAGGAGGGGCGGTCAGCCCGGGAGCGGGCAGGCCGTGGCCGGCCCGTGGACGGTGGCCAGGCAGGCCAGGTGCGCGGCGGGATCGGCCTCGGGTTCGGCGGGCCCGGACAGCAGGTCGTCGAGCAGCAGGAGCCCACTGAGGTGGAGCCCCAGGGCGAGTTCGCGGCGGGCGGCCGGGCCGGTCGCCCCGGGGAAGGTGCGGACCGTCCGGTCCGAGAGCCGGCAGGCCGCCTCGGCCAGGACGTGGAAGGCGTGGGCGTACAGCAGCCTCCGGAGCCACAGCGGGTCGCCGTGGCCGAGCCGTCGGAAGAACCCGACGGTCGCCAGGGTGGCGGGCACCTCCGCGGCAGCGGCGCTGTGGGCCGGCACCGGGCGGCGCAGCCGCACGTCGTAGCCGCCGGTGGCGTCCCGGCCGATCTCGAACCCGCCGGTCATCGCGGCGTCGAACAGCGTCAGACTGAACAGCGCCTTCGCGGCGTCGTACACCGGGTCCCAGTGCTCGTCGATGCCGCGCGGGTCCACCACGGTGAACTGCCGGTCGGGGTCGAGGCCGTGCCGGCTCCCGGGCGCATCGGCGGCGCGCAGCATGAGATTGCCCAGGTTGAGGTCCCCGTGCACCGGGAAGTACAGCCGGGGCGGCTGGAGCGCGGCGAGCACGTCCTCCCGGGCGGCGGTCCGGCGGAGCAGCTCGTGGGCGGACGGCACCGGCCGTCCGTTCACCCGCAGGTCCGTCCCGTCGGGCAGCGGGCCCAAGTGCTCGGTCAGCAGGGGGAGTCGGCGGGCCAGCCGGCCGGCGTGGGTGCCGAGGCCGTGGCCGGGAGGGGCGGGCACGGAGCTCGCCGAGTAGCCGTGCGTCCCGAGGATCCCGAACACCGACCGCAGCGCCGCCAGGAACCGCTGCCGGCCGGGGTCCCCGTCGCGCAGCAGCGTGACGGGGGAGGCACCGTCGATCCAGGGCATCGCGTAGGCGCCCCAGTCGGGCCCCTGCCAGTGCCCGACGAGCGGGACGTAGTACGGCGAGAGGGCCGGGAGCTCCCGGTGGATCCGGGCGATCTGCGCGGGCTTGCGGAGGAAGGAGCCCAGGTCGTGGCCGTCCACCGCCCCGGCCCCGGCACGCAGGACCTTGACGACGACCGCGTCCCCGTCCCCGTCCTCGCACCGGTACACCCGCGCGGGCGTGCCGCCGCCGGTGAGTTCACGGGCCCGCCGCAGTCCCAGTGCGTCGCGCACGCCCTCGGGGACCTGCTCCAGTACGTCCCGGGACCGCGCATCCGGTTCGGTCATCGGTGTGTTCGCCCCCCGCGACAGGTACACATGGACAGTGGTTGCGCCTCCCCGGGACCTACACGCCGGCCGGAGGAGGCCCGCCCGCGCGTCGCGCCGCCCGCACATCGGCGACCACGATGTCGTTGACGGCATCGAGGACTTCCGCAGGAGTGGCGCCGTCGACGTCGAGGACGTGCCAGCCCCAGTCGGCGGCCATCTGCTCGTACTCCGCCAGGAGCGCGCTCTGCAGTTCGAGGAACGACGACCGGCCCGTGCGACCCGCGAATCCCATGTCCTCGACCGGCCCGACGCCGCCGCGCTGCGCGGTGACGCGCTTGTAGCACTCCTCCGGTGTGACCCTCAGGAAGACGCCGATGTCGGGTTGCATGAAGTGGCTGGAGTAGGCGTCGGAGATGAAGTCGGACACCCGGGCGATGAGGTCCTTGGAGATGTCGTCGCTGGGAATCTCGTTGGCGACCCGCAGGACCTTGATGATGTTCTTGTAGCCGTAGCTGTCCGTGACGACTATCCGGCCGCGGGCCACGCTGGCGTTGAAGAACTCCGCCTGGATCAACATGTCGGCGACGAATTCGAGCAGTGCGGACGCCAGCACGCCGGAGCGGCGGACGTCGACCGGATAGGCGGAGCCGGCCTGCTCGAGTTTGGCGAGCGTGAAGTCCTCGTACAGCCGTGGACCGTGCTGCACACGGAGCGAGGATTCGTCGGTCGCCCCGCCGTAGCGCGTTCGCCAGGTCTCGACCAGGAGTTGGCGCAGGGTGAGGTGCGGAAAGTCGACGCGGTCGAGTTCGGCGGCGATGTCCCGCCACCGTACGAACTCGGACTCGTACCCGTGCTCCGTCAGCCGATCCGTCAAGCCGTGTGCGACGGTGGTCTTACCGGATCCGTCCAGTCCCAGGATCCCCACGTACATGCCGCGGCCCGTGCCAGGTGTTTCCGTCATTGCCATGGAAATGAACTCATTCCGGTCAAGCACCCCGTCTGCTCGCTCATGTTCTTTCCTGTGCGCACTGCTGGGTCCCGCCGCGGCCCGGGAAATTCAAGGCGCTCGCTCGTCCCGGCGGGGATGCGGATCCGGACAAGCTAGCGGCCTGTCGGACGTACGGCAAGGCCGGAGCGGCCCCGACGGTGTGTCGGGGTTCGCACGGACTCTCGATCGCGGTGTCCCGAAACCGGATGTGCGATAACGGACATGACGATCCGTCATTCGACCGCCGTGCACGAAGGGCCGTCGATCCGCGCGGATCGCGAGCCGTGGCCCCGATTCGTGCGGAAGGTGAACTCGCCGACGGAATGCCGGAGTTGTGCAGACCGCGTCAGGTCGGCGGCCGGTCCGCCGCTCCGCATCGGGTCGATGAATCCGCTGCGGGCCACGTGAGTCGGCCATGGCGCGACCTGTCCCCACCGGCGCGGACGCCCCGGGGCGGGATCGCAGGCGCGGAGTTCCTGCCCGAATGCGGATTCGACCGGCGGAATTGCCGAAACCGACTGATCAGGAGCACGGACGGGAAATGCCCGGGCCCGGTCGGCGGTCGGGCCCGCGCGTTCCATCGCGTGCCCGGAACGCGCCGTGCGAACCCGGACCGATGGTGGCCGTGGAATTGGTGGCCACGGTCTGACGGATAGGAAACTTTCCTAACTTCACGACCCGGACCATAGTCGACCCAAGAGTGGCTGTCAAGAACGTTTCTGACGTCACCTCACCCGTCTGCGCCGCGCTGACCAGGGCGAACGCAGCGGTCGGCGGCATTCGGCGAGTGGGCCCCCGAACCCCGCCCGCAGGCCGTCGAGTCCGACATGTCCCTCTATCGTGGGTATTGATCGACCGTGAATTCCCGGATTTCCGGAACGCGAAAGGCTTGACGTCGCGGCGATGCAATCCCCAGAGTGTTGCGAACGCGAATGTCCGGGCGGCGTCGATGCCCCCGAGTGTGAATTCGCCACCCCCCTCGCCCGGAGCCGCCGTACCGGTTCCAGAAGAGCCCGAGGAGAAACAATGCGACTGACGGACCCTGCAGTTCCGGCTCTTCGTGAGGTCCTCCTGTGGGCGGCCGGAAGGCCCGGCGAAGTGCCCGACCTCGAACGGCTCGACCCGGACGCCCTCTACGAGGCCCTGGCCGCGCACCGGCTCGAAGTGCGCTTCCTGGCACGGCTGCCGGCCGATCAGGAGGCGGGCCCGGTGACCGCCGCCCTCCGTGAGCGGCTCGCGGTCCGGCGGCGGGAGATCGAGGAGTTGTCGGCCCGTCAGATCGACATGGTCGTCGAACTGACCGGGCAGCTACGGGCCGACAGCCCCGAGGACCGCCTGATGGTGCTCAAGGGCGTGACCCTCTACGGGCTCGGCGGCGACCCCGTCTCCCTGCGGCGCTCCTCGGACGTCGACGTCATCGCCCGCGACCCGGCCCGGCTGCTGGAGCTGGCCCTGAAGAGCGGCTACCGGCGGTTCGACTCAGGGAGCCACCTCGCGGCGTTCGCCACCGTGGAGTCCACCTGGCGCGGCGAGGTCGACATCCACTCCTACTACCCGGTGACCCGGCCCGGCGCCGAGGCCGCGCCCCGGCCGGCCGACCACCCGGGACACTGGGAGCACACCGCGGGCTACCTGGTCCGGCAGATCGGACCGGACGAGCTCACCGGATGGATCGCTGCCGCGCACCGGGGCCCGGTCCCCGCCGCGGTGAACCTGCTGCGGGCCGAGGTCGCCGCCCTGATCCACTCCTCGCACCTGCACGTCGAGGCGCTGCTGTGCGTCTACCCGATCCCCGCCGCCACCATCCGCCTCGCCGAACTGGCCACGGTGGTCGACCTCTGCGCGCTGCCCGAGTTCGACCCGGCCCTGATGGCCGAGCTGGCCGAGCGCTACCAGGCCGGTGAAGTCCTCTCCTACGTCCGCACGCTGGCCGTCGCGCTGCTGCACCGGGACCCGTTCGCCGGACATCCGCAGCTCCAGCGGCTCGCCCCGGTCCGGGAGGCGTTCCCGGTCGACCTCTGGTGGGACGGCCTGGCCGGCTTCGCGGTCGACCTCCCGTGGGATCCCGAGCAGTTGGTCCTGCGGGACCTGGCCATGAGCGAGGTGCTCGACTCCATCGGCGCCGCCGAACTGGTGCTGACCGACCGGCCCGCCCCGTTCTCCACCCGCCGGGGCGAGGACGGCGCGCTGAGCCGGGCCGTCCTGCGCCGCGCCGGCACCGACTTCGAGGTGCGCGGCAGCTTCCGCCACGCCGACGGAGCCCTGCTGATCGAACTCGCCGTGCCCGGCGGCACCGAACAGGAGATGACCGGCGTCTCGCTCAACTTCGGCGACCACCGCTACGAGTACTTCTACCGGGCGGCGGGAGACCTCCTCGACGAGGCGGACTACTCCAACGCGGGCCCGGGCTCGGTCCCCGCCGTGGCCACCGCCGAACGCGTGGACGGGCAGGACCTGTTCCGGTTCCGGGTGCCGCTGGCGGGCACCGGCGTCGGCCAGGACGGCGACGGCCGGATCACCCTCCTCGCCGGAGTTCGCCGGCAGGAGCGCGAATGGGGCCCGGTGCGCGCGGGAGCGATCCTGCCGCTGCTGATCACCGTCGGCGGCTGAGGCCGTGACGAACTCCCGCCGGGCCGAGCGCGCCGCCGACCGCCTGCTCGCCACCCGGCAGCTGCTGGCGCTGCTGCGCCGGGCCGGCACCCCCCTGGTGGCCGGCACGGCGGCGCTCCACGCCCTGGTCGGCCTGCTGCCCGTCGTCTTCGCGCTGTGCGTCGGCTTCGCCCTGCAGGCCGTGCGCGACGGCCGGTTCGGCGACGGCGGGGGACTGCCCGGCGCCGGCGGGGGACCGAGCGGCTGGCTGGCCGTGGCGCTCGTCGCGTTCGTGGGCCAGCAGGCGCTCGCGCCGTTCCAGGTCTCGCTGTCGCAGGCGGTGGCCCAGCGGGTGGACGGCGCCTGCGTCGCCCGGCTGCTGCGTTCCTCGTTCGTCGACGCCCGCGCCGAAGTGGTCGAGAGCGAACGGGCCACCGACCAGCTCAGCGAGGCGAACCTGGCCTTCGACTCGCTCGGCCTGACCCCGGGCGCCGCCGCCGAGGGCGCGCTCGCGCTGATCGCCCGCTACGCAAGACTGGCCGGGTCGGTCGCCCTGGTCGCCTACGCCTGCACCTGGTGGGCCGCGCTCGGCGCCCTCGCCGTCGCCCTGATCACCCGCCGCGGGCAGACCGGGGCCTTCCACACCTACGGCCGGCTCTTCCGCCGGCTCGCGCCGCAACGCCGGAGGATGGCGTACCTCAGGGAACTCGCCACCAGTGCCGGCGCGGCCAAGGAGGTGCGCACCCTCGGCCTCACCGAATGGCTGGACAACCGCTACCAGCAGGAGGTGCGCGGCTACCTCGACCCGCTGTGGCGCGGCCGCCGGGCCGTCTACGGCCCGCCCTTCCTGCGCTACTCGGCCCTCGGACTGCTGGTGGGCGGTGCGGTCCTGACGGCCGTCGCCGCCGCCGGTGCCGATGCCGGCGGCACCGGAACCGCCCGGTTCGCCATCGCCCTGCAGGCCGCGGTGATGTGCCTGCGCTTCGGCAGCTACTTCCCCGAGTCCGACACCAAGCTGCAGTACGGCCGGCAGGCCCTCGCGGCGATCGTCGAGTTCGAACGCCTCAGCGCGGCGACCCCGGCCGAGGCCGCGCGGCCCGCCGTCGCCTGCCCGCCGTCCGGCGACCTCGACGTGCGCTCGCTGTGCTTCCGGTACGACGGCGGTGCCGCGCCCGTCCTGGACGGAGTCGACCTGGTGCTGCGCGAGGGCTCCTCCACCGCGGTGGTCGGCCTCAACGGCGCCGGCAAGACCACCCTGGTCAAACTGCTCACCGGCCTGTACCGGCCGACCTCCGGCACGCTGCGCTACAACGGCGTCGACCTCGGCACGCTGGACGCCGCGCACTGGCAGCGCCGACTGGCCGTCACCTTCCAGGACTTCGTCCGCTACGACCTCACCCTGCGCGAGAACGTGGCGCTCGGCTCGATCGAGCACCTCGACGACCTCGACGGCATCCGGGAGTCACTGGAACGGGTCGGACTGGGGGAACTGCTCGCCGCGCTTCCCGACGGCCCGGACACCCCGCTCTCGCGCCGCGCCCCGGGCGGCACCGACCTGTCCGGTGGCCAGTGGCAGCGGCTGGCCCTGGCCCGTTCGCTGTTCGCGGTCCGGCACGGCGCCTCCTTCCTGATCCTGGACGAGCCCACCGCGCAACTGGACGCACGCGGCGAGGCCGAGTTCTTCGAGAGCTTCCTCGACCTGACCAAGGGCGTGACCAGCCTGGTGATCTCCCACCGCTTCTCGACCGTGCGCCGCTGCGAACAGATCGTGGTCCTGGACGCCGGCCGCATCAGCGAGCGCGGCTCGCACCGTGAACTCCTCGCCCGGGGCGGCACCTACGCCGACCTGTTCACCGTGCAGGCGAAGCGGTTCACCGCCCGGACCGGGCCGGTGGAACGATGAGACTGCTGCTCGGGCTCCTGCGCTTCCTCGCCGTGTCCTCCTGGCGGACCGACCGGCGCCGACTCCTCGTCGGCGGGTCCCTGCTGCTGGCCGGCTACCTGGCCGCCCCCGTGGTCCCGCTGATGCTCAAGGGGCTCACCGACGCCGCGCTCGACGGGCACGGCGGCGCGGCCGTCGGCTGGGCCCTCGGCGCCGCGGCGGTCCTGATCTGCGAACTGATGCTCGGCCACTTCGCCCACCTGTCCTACTTCGAGCTGGGCGAACTGGTCGAACTCGGCCTCAACCGGCGGCTGCTGGTCCGCGTCAACGGAACCGAAGGGCCGGCCGCCCTCGACCGCCCCGAACTCGCCGACGACCTGGACCTGCTGCGCCAGGACGTCATCCGGATGCGGGACACCGTCCACGCCTCGCTCAGCCTGGTCTGCCTGGCAGCCCAACTCCTGCTCACCGCCGTCCTGCTGGCCGACCTCCAGCCCGTCCTGCTGCTGCTCCCGCTGGCCGCCGTGATCCCGGTGCTCACCGGCAAGCGCGCCGAACGCGCGGTGGAGACCGGGCGCCAGGAGAGCGCGCCGGCGACCGGTGCGATCCGGCACCTGCGCGGCCTCGCGGCCTCCGCCGCCGCGCAGAAGGAGATCCGGATCGCCGGCGCCCAGGGCTTCCTCCTCGCCAAGCACCGGGTCCTGCACCGGCAGGTCTCCGCCGTCCAGGCCGCGGCCCACCGCCGGCAGGCCCTGCTCCGCTCGGCGGGCCAGCTCTGCTTCGCGCTCGCCTACGCCGGATCCCTGCTGCTCGTCTTCCGGCAGGCCCAGCAGGGCCGGGCCGGCATCGGCGACGTGGTTCTGGTGGTCACCCTGGCCGGACAGGTCAGCGGCCAGGTCTCCACCGGCCTGGACCTGCTGAGCAAGGTCTACGCGGCCGCGCTGGGCATCGCCCGGTTCGAGCGGGTCACCGGAGCCCTGGCCGGGCCGTCGCAGGACCGCGCGGCGACGGCGGCGGCGCCGTCCGCCCTGACCGGCGGCATCACACTGCGCCAGGTCTCCTTCTGCTACCCCGGAAGCCGCGAACCGGTGCTTCGGGACGTGGACCTGACCCTCCCCGCGGGCCGCTCGATCGCGCTGGTCGGCGAGAACGGAGCCGGCAAGTCCACCCTGATCAAGCTCCTGAACGGCCTCCACCAGCCGACCGGTGGTGCCGTCCTGCTGGACGGCACCCCACTGGCCGAGGTCGGCGCGCGGTCCTGGCACGGCCGCACCGCCAACCTCTTCCAGGACTTCGCCCGGTTCAACCTCACCGCGCAGCAGAGCGTCGGCGTCGGTCGGCTGGACCGCATCGACTCCGCCGAGGCGGTGCACCGCGCCGTCGAACTCGCCGGTGCCGCCGACACGGTGGCCGCCCTGCCCGAGGGCCTCGACTCCCTGCTCGGGAAGGAGTACGGCCCGGGAACCGAGCTGTCCGGCGGCCAGTGGCAGCGGATCGGCCTGGCACGCACCCTGATGCGCCCCGACGCCCTGCTGATGTGCCTGGACGAACCCGCCAGCGCGCTGGACCCGCAGGCCGAGGCACTGCTCTGCGACGCCTACCAGCGCGCCTCCGCCCACATGGCCGCCACCGTCGGCGGCGTCACGGTGTTCGTCACCCACCGGCTCTCCACCGTCCGGATGGCCGACACCATCGTGCTCCTGGAGGACGGGCGGGTCCGCGAGACGGGCAGCCACCAGGAACTGCTGGCCCTGGGCGGGCGTTACGCGGAGCTCTTCGCCCTGCAGTCCAAGGCCTACGCGTAGTGGCCGACCCGAACCGGACCGACCAGGGAGCGTGGATGAGCGCAGTCACGGAGACCGTCGCCGAGGGCTGGGGCGGCAGGTACGGCGCCTACGCCCGCGCCACCTCCTGCGTCCAGGGGGGTGACCTGGAGTTCCGCTTCCTGGACGGGCCCGCCGGAGCGCCGCCCGAGCGCCACGTCCGGATCACGAACGCGATCACCGGCCTCACCCGCGACCACCGGCTGTCCGCGGCCCGCGACCGCTGGACCCTCACCGTGCCGCGCACCTGGCCCAGCGGGCTGTACCGGGCCGAGTTCGGACCCGACGGCGGCGAGGTGTGGTTCGCGGTGCGGGCGGCCCGGCCCGCCGGGAACCACGGGATCCTCGTCTCGCTGCCGTTCGCCACCTGGCAGGCCTACAACCGGGTCGGCGCCCCCGGCCACGGACTGTACGGGACCGAACAGCACGACCGGGCGCACCGGGTGAGCTTCGACCGGCCCGGCGGCGGCCCCGCCCCCGAGCGCTGGGAGGAGGGGCTGATGCACTGGCTGCACCGGACCGGGCAGACCGTCGACTACTGCTCCAACCTCGACCTGCAGCTCGTCCCGGGACTCCTCGACGACTACCGGCTGCTCGTCTGCAACGGCCACGACGAGTACTGGACCTGGGAGATGCGGGACGCCGTCGAGGGCTTCGTCGGCGCGGGCGGCAACCTGGCGATCTTCTCCGGGAACACCTGCTGGTGGCAGATGCGCCTGGAGGACGAGGGGCGCACCATGGTCTGCTACCGCGACGCCGCCCTGGACCCGGTCACCGCGGTGGACCCGAGGAGGGCCACCACCGAGTGGTCCAGCGCCCTCGTCGGACGCCCCGAGAACACCCTCACCGGCCTGACCTTCCGTCACGGCGCGGGCTGCTGGACCGACTTCGACCTCATGCTCGACGACAGCTACCGCGTCGCGTTCGCCGACCACTGGGCGCTCACCGGCACCGGTCTGCGCGACGGCGACTCCTTCGCCCGCGGCGCACTCGGCTACGAGACCGACGCGGCCGACCTGACCTGGCTCGACGGCGTGCCCAGGGTGACCGGACGGGACGGCACCCCGACCGGCTTCACCGTCCTGGCCACCGCCGACCTGGGCCACTGGCGCGACCTCGGCCAAGGCGGCGCCGCCACCATGGGGGTGTTCACCCTCGGGCACGGCACCGTCTTCAACGCCGGGACCATCAACTGGGGCCGGGCGCTCGACGACCCGGTCGTGGACCGGATCACCCGCAACGTCCTCGAACGGTTCACGGCGCCGCCGGACCCGGCCCGCTGGGAGACCCTCGGCCCCGCCCCCGCCCTGAGCTGCCTGACCGGCACCGGCGGCCGCCTCTACGGCCTCGACGACGAGGGCGTCCTGCACACGCGGGAACCCTGCGGCCAGAACATCCCCTGGACCGCACTCACCCGGGGCGGCGAAGCGTTCCCGGCGCTCGCCGTCACCGCACCCCGCGAGGCGATAGGCGGGCAGACCCAGGGCCTGTACGCCCTGGGCGCCGACGGCTCGATCCGCTACCGCGACGCGGTGCCCGGGCCGGCCGACTGGCTGCCGGCCGGCCGGGCACCCGCCGGCAGCCGCACTCTCGCGGCCTGCCACGAAGGGCTCTTCGTCACCCACCCGGGCGGCCTCGGCTACCTCCCCTTCCAGGACCTGCCCGCCTCCGCCGACGCGGCCAAGGGCTGGCGGACGATCGGCCCCGCCCCCGGGCTCGCCTCGCTCTCCGCCACCGTCGGACGCCTCTTCGCCCTCACCGACGACGGCCGGATCCTCAGCCGGCTGCCCGCCGCCGGTCCCAGCCCCTGGCACGACCACGGCCCCGCCGACGGCTGCACGACGCTCGCCGCCCACGCGGGCACCCTGCTCGGCGTCGACCCCAGCGCCCGCTCCGGCCTGCGCCGCCGCCTGATCACCCCGCCGATCACCCCGCCGATCACCCCGACACCGATCACCCCGCCGGGCCCGCGGCCCCGGCAGGCGCCGCGGTGAGCCGCGGTTCACCGCGGCGGCCCGGTGCCGTTCGGCCACCTGCGGGGGAGGAGGCGCCGACCACGAGGATCCCGTACGAGCTGACGATCCGGCCGATCGCGCGGTGCGGCTGGGGTCGAGCCGTAGGCGGCGACGTGGACCGGCGAGTGGCGGCGCACGTGAGCTGCCGTCGGGCGGTCAAGCCGCCAGAGGGAACTCGCACCAGACGTTCTTGCCGCTGCCGAGCGGCTCCACGCCCCAGCTTCCGGCGAGCGCGTCGACCAGCAGCAGACCGCGGCCGGAGGTGGCGGTCTCGCCGGGGGCCCGGCGGCGCGGCAGGACGCTGGAGCGGTCCCGGATCTCCAGGCGGATGCAGGGGGCGGTCCCGGCCCGCAGTTCTATGGTGAGCAGTGCGCCCCCGTCGGTGTGGACGAGGGCGTTGGTGATCAGTTCGTCCGCGGTGAGTTCGACGTCGGCCAGGAGGTCGGTCGCACCCCACGCGGCGAGGGCCTGGCGGAGCATGGCGCGGGTCTCCGCCAGCCCTTCCGGATCGGCCTGGTGGACGTGCTGGGTCATCTGCCGGGTGGCGTGGGCGCCGGGCACGTCTGCCCGGTGCAGCAGCAGGAGTGCCATGTCGTCGCTGCTGCCGAGGCGGCTCGGATGGCCGCCGCAGAGGTGGTCGGCGAGGGCCTCGGTGTCCCGCGGTCCGTCGCGCAGGGCGGCGGCGAGGGCTTCGATGCCGTCCGTGATGTCCCGACCGGGGTGTTCGACCATTCCGTCGGTGCACAGGAGCAGGGTGTCCGCGGGGTTGAGGTCGAGGCGGGTCTCGGGGTAGCCGTCCTGGCCGAACACCGTGGCCACGCCGAGCGGCAGGCCGCCGCGGACGCACGCCAAGCCGGTCAGGCCGGTGCTGTGCCGCACGAGCGGTTCGAGGTGGCCGGCCCGCACCAGGCGCAGTGTTCCGGTCTCCAGGTCGGCGTCGACGTAGATGCAGGTCGCGGACCGTTCGGTGTCCAGGTCGGCGAGGAACCTGGACGCGCGGGCCATGACCGTGGCGGGGGTGTGCCCTTCGGTGGCGTAGGCCCGCAGGGCGATCCTCAACTGGCCCATGATGGCCGCCGCGTGGCTGTCGTGCCCCTCCACGTCGCCGACCACGAGACCCACCCGCCGACCCGGCAGGGGGATGACGTCGTACCAGTCCCCGCCGACCTCGCGCCCGCTGCGGCCGGCCCGGTAGCGAACGGCCACCTCGCCGCCGTTGATCTCGGGGATGCGGCGGGGAAGCATGGTGGTCTGGAGCGTGGTCGCGAATTCGCGTTCCTGGTCGAAGAGCATGGCGCGTTGCAGGGACTGCGCGACCGCGCTGCTGAGCGCGATGCAGATGTTGCGGTCCTCGGTGCTGAAGTGGTGCCTGGCCCGGTAGAACAGGCCGAGCGCGCCGATGGAGCGGGCCTGGGCGGCCAGGGGCAGGAACGCCGCCGCCTCGATCCGCATCTCCTCGGCGTAGGGCAGCAGGCGGGGGTAGCGGGTGGTGAGTTCCTCCCTGGTGCCGAGGAAGCGGGCGCGCCGGGTGAGCACGGCTTCGGACAGCGGCAGGCCGTCCCCCAGGTGGGTCAGCGACAGGTCGTCGCGGGCCCTGAGTTCCGCCGACGGTTGCTCGGTCGCGGCGACGAGGCGCATGACGTCCCCGTCCACCAGCCCGAGGGCCAGCCCGTCCGCCCCGAAGCGTCGCAGCCCTTCGCTGTCGGTCAGCACGTTGGTCACGTCGTGGACGGTGACGGCGCGGGCGAGGGCTTCGGTGGTGGCGCGCACGGAGTCGGTCTGGCGGCGCCGGTCGGCGGCGAGCGTGCGCATCCCCTCGGCGTGGGCCAGTTCCTCCTCGGCGTTGCGGACGATGCCGACGATGCGGTACGGGCGTGCCTGCGGGTCGCGCAGGATGCGCCCCTGCGTGTGGGCCCAGCGCAGGGTTCCGTCGCGGCAGACCAGACGGAAGTAGGACGCGAAGGTCAGGTGTCCCTCCCGCAGGGCGAGCGACACGGCCTCGTCGAGCCGCTCGCTGTCCGCCGGCAGCACCCTCGCGGAGAGTGACGCGGGCTCTCCGTCGAACTCGTCGGCCCGCAGGTCGAACACTTCCAGGCCCACGTCGTCGAGGTGGTAGGTGCCCTTGTCGAGGTCCCAGTCGAAGCTGCCCATGCCGTTGAGCGCCAGCCGGTCGTTGGCCGCGGTCGGCTCGGCGTCGTCCCGGGGGGCCGACGACGGCGAGGGGGCGCGGGAGGACACGGGGCGGGTGATCTCGGGGTCGTGGCCGCCCGGAGACCGGGACGTGTTCG
Source organism: Kitasatospora sp. NPDC059599 (assembly GCF_042735125.1). NCBI lineage: Bacteria > Bacillati > Actinomycetota > Actinomycetes > Kitasatosporales > Streptomycetaceae > Kitasatospora > Kitasatospora sp. NPDC059599. The sequence continues at coordinate 86,700 of NZ_JBHWCL010000022.1, forward strand.
CCATGGCAGGGCTCCCGTCCGATCGATGGCCCGCTGCCGGATCATCCGGGACCGGCTCGCCCCCGCCGCGGTCACGGAGAGTGGCGTACGCGCGACTACGGGGCGCGGTGGGTGCTCCGTCGGTCCGTTCCTGGAACGTCTGGTCAGTCTATCCAGGGGGCGACGGCTCGGCATCGACGCGTGAGCCGCGGGGCAGGTCTTCGCGCCCCACCGCGACGTGGGTCCTGCCCGCCGTCGGGACGGGGGACGAGCGGGACGGGGCACGAGCGGGACGGGGCACGAGCGGGGCGGGGCGAGCGGGACGGGGCGCGAGCGGGGCGGGGACGAGTACGGGGCCCGTGGAGGACCGGCCGCCGGTTCCTCCGTGGCGGGCCGGGCCTTCCCGGCTCCCGGCCCGCCCGGGACCGGCACGTCGAGGT